>SKPY01000351.1 GCA_007119305.1 Nitriliruptorales bacterium | reverse complement strand
CTCAGCGCCCGCGCACGCCGCTTCCAGGTGGCCTGCGGGCACCACGGCCCCCGCGCCGGCTGCGGCGCTCCGCGACGGCCCGCCGCGCCGCGAGGGCCTCCTGCTCACGGCGCAGGGTCCGGTAGCTGTCCACGCGACCGGGGTCGAGCGCGCCGGTGGCGACGGCTTCCTGCACCGCGCAGCCCGGCTCCCGCTCGTGCGTGCAGTCGCTGAAGTGGCAGGTGGCGGCCACGCGCTCCACGTCCCCGAACGCGTCCTCGGCCCCGTCATCCCACGCCGCCACGCTGCGCAGGCCGGGCGTGTCGATGAGCACCCCGCCGGTGGGCAGGCGCAGCAGCGCGCGGTGCGTGGTCTTGTGCCGCCCCTTGCCGTCGCGCCGCACCGCAGCGGTGTCCAGCACGTCCTGGCCGAGCAGGCGGTTGGCGAGCGTCGACTTGCCGGCACCGCTCACGCCGAGCAGCACCACGGTCTGGCCGGGACCGAGGTAGGGCTCGAGTGCCGCGAGCCCCGCGCCGTCGCGGGCACTGACCGTGTGGACGGGAGCCCCGTGCTGGCTTGCCTCGGCGACTGCAGCGCGGACCTCCTCCACAGGGACGGTGTCGGCCTTCGTCAACAGCAGCGCCGGCCTGGCCCCGCCCGACCATGCGAGGTTGCAGAACCGGTCCGTGCGGCGGGGGTTGCGGTCGCCATCCAGCGGCAACGCCACCAGCACCGTGTCGACGTTGGCCGCGAGCACCTGCCGCACGTCGCGCTCGTCACCCCCCGCGTTGCGCACCAGTGCGGTGCGCCGCGGCAGCACCGTCTCGACGATCGGCTCCCCCACCCCCCTCGGTGGCACGACCACCCAGTCGCCGACGGTGGGAACCTCGAGCGGATCGCTCGGGCGGCGGAAACGCGGATGCAGACGGGCGCGCACGTCCCCGGTCGCGGTCTCGAGCGTCAGCCAGCCGCCGCGGTCGACACGGGCCACACGGCCGGGCGCGCCGCCCTGGGGGCACGCAGCGGCCAGGGACGCCGCCAGTCGGTCGTCCCACCCGAGCGCGTGCAGGGCATCGGTCATGGTCGCCTTGCAGATCAGCGTGGATCGGCCAGGACAAGCCTACTAGCGGAGTCGTTACGCGCACAGGCCGGCACGCGGCACCCCCGCGCCCCTCGAGCCTGGCGGTTCGGCTGCGGGTGGGTGAGACTTGCAGGTCGCCGTCCGCCCACAGGGAGGGGTTGCGTTGTCGTCAGCCGAGCGGCCGCCCGGGCCCGGAGCCGAGCTCGCCGGACCCGTGCCGGCCGGCGAACGGGTCGACACGCTCGACGTGCTCCGCGGGTTCGCGCTGCTCGGGATCCTGCTCGTGAACATCGAGCTGTTCCGCGGCGCCGACCTGTACGCCCTGCTCGCCGGCGCAGCCCCCGAGCTGTCGCGGGCCGACGAGATCGTGCAGTTCGTCGTGGGGTGGCTGGCGGGGGGCAAGTTCATCTCGAGCTTCGCGCTGCTGTTCGGGGTCGGGGCGGCCATCATGGCTGGCCGCGCGCTCGCAAGGGGCCACTCCCCCCGCCGCCTGCTCGCCCGTCGCTACGGGTGGCTGCTCGTGTTCGGGCTCGCGCACATGTTCCTGCTGTTCCCGGGCGACATCCTGTTCATCTACGGGCTGGCCGGTCTCGCGCTGCTGCCGTTCGTGTTCGTGCGCCCCAAGGCGCTGCTGTGGTGGGCGGCCGGCATCGCCGCCGCCTACCTCGTGTTCGCGCTGGGATCGGCAGCGCTCGCGCTGGGCATGGAGGCGCTGGCGCCCGAGGACGTGACCGACGACCCGTTCACCGCAGGGTTCGAGGAGTTCTTCGCCGAGCGCCACGAGCAGGCCGTCAGCGCCTACACCGAGGGGGGTCTCGGGGCTCAGGCCGCCGCCCGGGCCTGGGAGGTGCTGTTCATCCAGGGCAGCCAGCTGTTCCTCGTGCCGTGGGTGCTCGCGCTGTTCCTCGTCGGCTTCGCCATCGGCAAGTCCGGGCTGGTCGCGAACCTCGCTGGGAGCCGGCGGCTGCTGCGGCGGGTGGCCGCGCTCGGGCTCGGAGCCGGGCTGGTGCTCAACCTGCCCCTCGGCTTCGCCGGCACGCTCGGAGGGGCCGCGGTGGGCCCCGACGCGGAGACTGGCGGCCTGCTGCTGCTCGGGGTGACCACCGGGCAGCTTCTCGGCGCCCCCATGCTGGCGGTCGGCTACCTGGCGGCGCTCGCGCTCGCCTGCCTGCGCCCCGGGGTGCTCGCCCGCCTCGGCCCGCTGCGCGACGCCGGGCGGATGGCCCTGTCGGGCTACGTGCTCCAGAGCGTGCTGGCGGCAGGCTTCTTCGTGAGCCTGGGCTTCTACGAACGGCTGTCGAGCGCCCAGGCACTCGGCGTCGTCGTCGCGATCTGGGCGCTCATGCTCGCGGCCTGCGCGTTGTGGCAGCGCCGCGTCGGCCGCGGGCCGCTGGAACGCCTGTGGCGGCGTCTCACCTACGGGCCGTCGCGGCACCCGGCGAGCCGGCCGGGCGCGCACTAGCACCCACGTCGGGGGGTCGGCCCGCAGCGGCCAGCAGCGGGCCTGCGCCGGCCTGC
Organism: Nitriliruptorales bacterium; assembly: GCA_007119305.1. Classification (GTDB taxonomy): domain Bacteria; phylum Actinomycetota; class Nitriliruptoria; order Euzebyales; family Egibacteraceae; genus SKPY01. Next base: position 3,230 of record SKPY01000351.1, on the reverse strand, counting down.
CGCTCCCATCCCCTACATCGGGCTGAGAGATTGTATTGACATTCGTCGATGAAGTGCTACGCTTTAGATCGATGAACGTCGATGAAGCGGCGTCGTCGCTGAGGCTGCCAACCGCCGACCAAGGAGCCGAGATGCTCAAGCGCCTGCTCGACCGACTGCCTGCCCGCCGCCCCCCGCAGGTGGTCCTGTGCGAGACCTGCTCGACGGTGTGCGACGCCACCTGCCGGGCGCAGGCCATCCGAGACACGCAGCGGACCCGGGCCGCAGCGGTGCTCGCGCGCTGGTGACCGAGACGCCCACGCCCGCCGCGCAGTGCTGCGCTCCGCTGCGGGCGCCCACGCTGTCGGACGCAGAGACCGCCGCGACCGCGGCGCTGTTCAAGGCCCTGTCGGACCCCCACCGCGTGCGGATCGTCAACCTGCTGGCCGTCGCCGACGAAGCCGTCTGCGTGTGCGATCTGACCGGCCCGCTCAGCCTGTCCCAGCCGACGGTGAGCCACCATCTGAAGAAGCTCGTTGCTGCCGGGCTGCTGGACCGGGAGCGACGCGGCACCTGGGCCTACTACTCGCTGAACCGTACCGCTCTGCGCCGTCTCGCCGACGTCGCCGACCTCCGAGGAGGCACCCCATGAACGCCGCTGACCGAGCACTGCTGCGCGAGCAGGTCCGCACCCGCTACGCCGCCGCCGCACGGCAATCCGCAGGCTGCTGCGGGCCCGCCGGCGGTGACGCCCCCGGCGTGTTCGGCCCGAGCCTGTATGACGACGCGTCCCAGACGGCGGTGCCGGACGCGGCCCGGCTCGCCAGCCTCGGCTGCGGCAACCCGACCGCCGTCGCGGCGCTGCACCCCGGCGAGACCGTGCTCGACCTCGGGTCGGGCGGAGGGATCGACGTACTGCTGTCGGCGCGGCGTGTCGGCCCGACCGGCAAGGTCTACGGCCTCGACATGACCGCGGAGATGCTGGAGCTGGCCCGCCGGAACGCCGCCGAGGCCGGTGCCGACAACGTCGAGTTCCTCGCGGGCCACATCGAGGCCATCCCACTGCCCGACGCCCGCGTGGACGTGGTGATCTCGAACTGCGTCATCAACCTGTCCGTGGACAAGCCGGCCGTCATGCGCGAGATGCACCGGGTGCTCGTCCCCGGTGGGCGGATCGGCATCACCGACGTGGTCGCCGAGGACCGCCTGACCCCGGCCGACCGCGCCGCGCGGGGCGGCTACGCCGAGTGCATCGGCGGTGCGCTGTCCGAGACGGAGTACCGCGCGGGCCTGGTGGCCGCCGGGTTCACCGACGTCGCGGTGACCTTCACCCACGCGGTGGCCGACGGCCTGCACAGCGCGATCATCCAGGCCACCAAACCCGCCTGACCGCCGGCTAGTAGCCCCGGTGGCTGGGGTTGCACAGCGCACGCGCGAGCGGGTAGGGGTTGACCGGCGCGCCCCGTCCCGGCCGGAACTCCCAATGCAGGTGCGGCGGGGTCCCGCGCGCGTTGCCGGTGTTGCCGACGGTGCCGATGACGGTGCCGGCGGCGACCTGCTGGCCCTGACGTGCGTGCTGGGCGTCGAGGTGGGCGTAGTAGTAGCGATGCCCGTCCCCGTCGACGAGGTCGATCACGAGGCCGCCGAGGCGGTTGTTGCCGACCCGGGAGATCGTGCCGTCCGCGACGGCGTACACGGGGGTGCCCCGCGCCGCGAAGATGTCGACGCCCTGGTGCCGCCGCCCGCCACCCCGCGGGAAGCCCCAGGAGTCGATGAAGCCGTGCGGCTCGCCGACCGGGCAGACCCGTCCGCTGGCGTCCGGGACCGCGGCCGGTTGATTGCTGGCGGGAGCGGGGCCCCCGGTTGCCTGCGCCTGGGCGGCTTCCCGACGGCGTTCCTCCTCGCGGCGGCGTTCCTCCTCGCGGCGGCGTTCCTCCTCGCGGCGGCGACGTTCCTCCGCCAGGCGGCGGCGCTCGCGCTCCATGGCCTCCTGAACCGCCGCGTCGAGCCCCGTCTCCGCGGCCTGGACGGCAGCCGCTGCCCTGCTCACCGCCGCCTCGATCTCGTCGGCGGCGGCGCGCTGGTCCGTCGCTGCGGTCGACACCGCGCCGACGAGGTCGCGGTGCACGCTCGCGTCGGCTGTGGCCGTGCCCGAGCGGCGCTCCTCGCGATAGGCGACCACCGAGGACCGCGACGTGGCTCCGCGCAGCAGGTCGGCGCGGCGCAGCGCCGTCGCAGGGTCGGGGCTGGCGAGGAACGCCTCGGTCATGACGATCTCGGGCCGCGCCGCGTACGAAGCGCGGACGTGCGTGGTGAAGGCGGAATGCGCTTCCTCGGAGCGGCGGGCCGCCTCCTGCTCGGTGCGCTCGGAGGTGTCGAGATCGTCCTCGAGCCGGTACGCGTGTGCCCGCAGGTACTCGTACGCCTCCACGGCGCCGGTGAGGTCCTCGGACGACGCCTCGAGCAGGCTCCGGGCACGCTCGAGGCGTTCGCGTTGCTCGACGACGGCGGGATCGTCGGCGACGTCGGTGGGTGCGACCTCCGCCACGGATGGCCCGAGGGGTCCGAGCAGCAGCAGCAGAGCGGCGCCGAGAACGGTCAGGTGTCGTGCCATCAAGAGAGTTCTCGGCAGCGGCGGCGCCGAACTGGAATCCGTGCACGGACGAGCTGCGCAAGCCCGCCCGGCGCCGCCCGCGGCGCCGGCGCGCGTGCCCCGCAGGTTTGCCACCGCGCCGTGCCGGGAACGGGTTTCGGGGGCGCTGCATGTGCCTGTCCGCAAACGTTGCATAGGTGCTCATGGACCACCCACGCCTGTCCGCGGTCGTGGTCGACGACAACGCGGACCTACGCGCGCTGCTGCGGCAGTGCCTGCAGGAGACCGGTCGCATCGAGGTGACCGGCGAAGCCGCTGATGGCCGCACGGCGATCCGCGTCGTCGAGGCGACGGAGCCGGATCTCATCCTGCTCGACCTGCGCATGCCGGTCATGGACGGCCTCGAGGCGCTTCCCCGCATGCGCGAGGCCGCCCCACGCGCGACCGTGATCGCCTTCTCCGGCGTGGACGACGAGCAGCTGCGCGCCCGCGCCATCGCGGCCGGCGCGGCGGCCTTTCTGCCGAAGGGTGCGGGCGTGCCCGACCTCATCGACGACGTCTTGCAGCTGTCGGCCGCGGATGGCACGCGCACCGAGCAGGAGGCGGCCCTCCAGCTGGACAACGACACGACCAGCGGGCGTGCCGCGCGCCGGTTCGT
>SKPY01000471.1 GCA_007119305.1 Nitriliruptorales bacterium | reverse complement strand
GGCGAGGTAGGCAAGCAGCGCCGCGCGCGAGTCGCGGCGGGGCAGCCCTGGGAAGTCACGGCGCAGCCGCTCCGCGTCGAGCACGGGCCGGTGCCGCAGGAAGTCCACCTGCTCCGGCCCGTAGGGGACACGTCGCGTGCGGGCGGCGAGCGCCAGCGCCCCGCGGACGAGGCCGGCGGGCAGGGGCAGGTAGGGCTTGCCCTGCGCGGCGGCGATGTCGCGCATCGCGACCGCGCCTGCGCCCGCGACGTTGTAGACGCCGGTGCGCTGCTCGAGCACGCCCGTGGCGACGACCTCCGCGACGTCGGCGTCCCACGCGAACACCCATGGGCTCGCGGCGCCCGCGATGCCGAGCACCACCGGCGCGTCGAACAGGGCGGTGATCTGGTTCGCCGTCGCCGGGCCGAGGATCGTGCCGGGTCGCAGCACGAGCTGGGCGAGCTCGGGGTGCTCGGCCCGCGCGCCGGCGAGCAGCGCCTCGACCTCTGCCTTGTGGCGGGCGTAGGCGAAGGGGGAACGGCGCCCGGCAAGCGGCGCGTGCTCGTCCAGCCAGGCCCCGTCGTTGGTGGCCTCGTAGCCGTAGGCAGCGCCGCTCGAGGTCACGGTCAGGTGGCCCACGCCCGCGTCGAGGCACGCCTGCAGAACCCGGCGGGTGCCGCCCACGTCGATGTCGTGCAGCGTCGTCGCAGCCATCCCCGGCGGGGGCGACACGACCGCGGCGAGGTGCACGACCGCGCCCACGCCCCGGGCGCGCAGCAGCCCGGCGAGGCCGGGCTCACGGACGTCGAGGCTGACGTGCTCGACACCGGCGGGCAGTCGGTCGGGGGTGCGCACGTCGATGGACAGCAGGCCAGTCGCGCCCCGCCGGTGCAGCGCGCTCAGGACGAGCCCGCCCAGGTAGCCCGCGCCCCCGGTGACGCAGACGGTCGCGGCGGCGGGTGGGGCGCTCACGACACGCCGACGACGGCGGGCGCGGTGGGCCGGCGCGCCCACAGCCACGCGAGCGACAGACCGGCGATGATGTGCCAGATCCCCCACCAGGCGGCCACGAGCGCCATGCCGCCGAGGCCGCCGAAGAACGCGAAGATCAGCGCGAGGCCCAGGGCGGAGTTCTGGATGCCCACCTCGATCGAGATGGCGCGCGCGTCGCGGCGGGGCAGGCGCAGGGCGCGCGCCGAGGTGTAGCCGGCCGCGAGCGCGAACGCGTTGTGCAGGAACACGGCGAAGACTACCAGCCCGACATATTCCAGGAAGTACTCGAAGTTCGCCGCGAGCGCGACCACGAGGAAGACGATGAACACGCCGACCGCGCCCCGGCGCATCGGGGTCCGCAGCTTGCGGGCCAGCGCCGGCTTGCGCCACTGCGTGAACGCACCGAGCGCCACCGGCACGCCGAGCAGCAGCCCGATCGTGATGAACATCTGCGCCGGGTTCACCGCCACCTCCCGCAGCAGCGCGGCGGTGTCGGGGTGCAGGGACCCCCAGAAGGCGAGGTTCAGCGGCGTCATGACCACCGCCGCGCTCGTCGAGATCGCGGTCATACCGATCGACAGCACGGTGTTGCCCGACGCGACGTGGGTGATGAAGTTGGACATGTTCCCGCCAGGGCAGCTCGCGACGAGGATCATGCCGAGGGCGATCGACGGATGCGGATCGAGGATGCGGGTGAGCGCGAACGTGCCGGCGGGCAGCAGCAGGAACTGCGCCACGAGGCCGATCGCCGGGCCGCGTGGGGTCTTCAGGGCCTGCCGGAAGTCCTCGACGCGGATGTCGAGCGCCACCCCGAACATGATGAGCGCGAGGATCACGTTGAGCAGCAGGACGCTCGACTCGTCGAAGTTCAGCCGCAGCTCGTCGACGTCGGCCTGAGCGAGCACCAGCGGGGCCGACACGCGCTCGACGAGGGCGAGGCCGAGCGCCCCGCCCGCCATGCTCATCGCTGCCGTCCGCGCGGCTCGCCGGAAGGCTCCTCGTGGAGCTTCTTGAACACCTGCAGGCGCGGCGCCCACATGTGCTCGTTGGGATCGACGTCGACGTGGACGATCGCCGGCGCACCGGCGTCACGAGCCCGCGCAAGCGCAGGCCGGAGCTCGTCGCTGTGTCCCACCCGCTCGCCGTGGGCGCCAAGGGCCTGCGCCAGCCGATCGAAGCGGGTCTCGGCGAAGTCGGCGTAGACGAGCTCGTCGGCGGGCAGGGGCCGGTTCGCGACGACCTTGCGGGCCACGGTGCGCAGCGGCGCGGTCGCGATCTGCTGGCTCATCTTCACCATGCCCCACTGGCCGTCGCACAGCACGACGTAGACGATCGGCAGGCCATGGCGGACGGCCGTCTCGACCTCCTGGGGGTGCATGCCCAGCGCGCCGTCACCGGTGATGCACACGACCCGCCGGCCCGGGCAGGCCACCTGCGCGCCGAGCGCCTGACCGACCCCCGCACCGAGCATGCCGAACTTGAAGGTGCCGAGCAGGGCCCCGGGCACGCGCACCTGGTGGAAGAAGTTCGCCCACACCGCCGTGTTGCCGCCGTCGAACACCCAGACGGTGTCCCGGGGGAACGTCTGCTGGCAGGCCACCGGCACCCGCGCCGGGTGCACCGGCGCCCCGGCCTTGCGCAGCCTGCGGTCGAGCTTGGCGCGGTCGCGCCGGCGCTCCTCCACGTAGGCCGCCAGCCGGGCTCGCCGCCCGTCCAGGTCCACGCTGCCGGCACGCTCCTCGAGCGCGTCACCCAGCGCGGCGAGGAACCGGCGGGCGTCGCCGACGAGCGCGAGGTCGACGGGCTTGTTCGCCCCGAGGCGCTCGGGATCGACGTCGACCTGGATCATCCGCTGCTCGGACGCGGGAGCCCAGTTGGGCGGCTTGCCCCACCAGTCGGTCTCGCCGAGGCGCGAGCCGACCGTGAGCACCACGTCGGCGTCGTTGCGCACGTCATCGACGAGCTCGGTGTGGATCATCGGGATCGCGTGCGCGGACGGCTCCGCCAGCGCGCCGCGAGCGCCCCAGCTCGTCGTCACCGGCGCCATGGCGAGCCTCGCGACGCGCGCGAGCTCGTCGTAGGCGAGGGCGTGCACGACCCCGCTGCCCGCGTGGATGAGCGGCCGGCGGGCCGCGCAGAGCATGGCGGCGGCCGCGTCGACCTCGCCGGGGTCGGGCGCAAGCGGTGCGCGCCGGCGCGAGCGCTCGGGTGCCCAGTGCTCGCGTGGGTCGATCGGGCCGTCCCCGTTGAGGATGTCCTCGGGGACGTCGAGGTGGACGACGCCGGGCCGCCCGGTGTGGACGCAGCGCAGGGCCCGGCGGAGCAGCTCGAGCAGCCGGGCCCGGTCGGGCACGTGCACGCTCCACTTCGCCATCGCGGCCGTCGCGCCGACCTGGTCGAAGCACTGGTAGGTGCCGCCGCGGTCGGGGTAGGCGATCCCGGTGCGGCGTGAGCTCGTGACAAGCAGCACGCGGTTGCCCTCCGCCTGCTCGACGGCAACACCCGGGAGCACGTTCGCCACGCCGGGGCCGTTGCTCGCGATGCAGACCCCGAGCTGGCCGGTCAGGCGCGCGTACGCGCCGGCCATGTGCGCCGCGGTCGTCTCGTGCCGCGGGGAGACGAGCTCGATGCCGTGCTCGGGCAGACTGCGGTAGAGCCCGTAGTACGTGCCGTCGATGATGCCGAAGACGCGACTGACCCCTTCGGCGGCGAGCTGGCGCGCGACGAGCCCGCCGCCGGATGCGACCTCCTGCTTGACCACCGCTGCGCTCCCCTGTCGCTCGCTCCTCGACGAGTCGCCCGACGTGCCCGGGGAGAGCCTACGGCGCGCGCGCACGACCCGACAGGCCCCACGCCGTCGGGCCCCGAGGCGGTGGTCCCTTCAGGCCAGTGCCGGCAGGGCGCGTGCGAGGATCGGCTGCGTGTCGACGGCGTCGGGCAGCGTGCCGAACGCCGTGCCGTGGTCGCCGGCGAGGCGCGTCGCGCAGAAGGCGTCGGCCACGACCGGGTCGCCGTGGCGCACCAGCAGCGCCGCCTGGAGGACGACCGCCATGCGCTCCACGACCCGGCGGGCCGTCGCCTCGCGCACCTCGGCCAGGTCCTTGCGGAGCGTCTCCGCCGCCTCGTCGAGGCGCCGGTCACCGCCAGCGGAGGCTGCGATCTCAGCCGCGAACGCCTCCACGGCGTCCGGCGACTTGGCCATCGCCCGCAGCACGTCGAGGCACTGGACGTTGCCCGAGCCTTCCCAGATCCCGTTCAGCGGGCTCTGGCGGAACATGCGGGGCAGGTCGGACTCCTCCACGAAGCCGGCCCCGCCGAGGCACTCCAGCGCCTCCGCGACGTGCGTCGGCGCGCGCTTGCACAGCCAGTACTTCGCGACGGGCATCGCGAGCCGGCGCAGGCCGGCCTCGTGCACGTCGCTCGTGGCGCTGTCGAACGCCCGAGCCAGCCGCAGGGCCAGCGCCGTGGCGGCCTCGCTCTCGAGCGCGAGGTCGGCGAGCACGGCGCGCATGAGCGGCTGCTCGGCCAGGCGGGCCCCGAACGCGCTGCGGTGCGCGGCGTGCCAGGCTGCCTCCGCGAGCCCATGGCGCATGCTCGCAGCAGCGCCCACCGCACAGTCGAGCCGGGTGTGGCCGACCATCTCGATGATCGTGCGCACCCCCCGTCCCTCCTCGCCGACGAGCCACGCGTCGGTGTCGGCGAACTCCACCTCACTCGAGGCGTTGGAGCGGTCGCCGAGCTTGTCCTTGAGGCGCTGCAGCCGGAAGACGTTGCGGGTGCCGTCCGGCAGCCACCGGGGCAGGAGGAAGCACGACAGCCCACCGTCGGCCTGCGCGAGCACAAGGAACGCGTCGCTCATGGGCGCCGAGCAGAACCACTTGTGGCCGGTCAGCCGGTAGCGCGTCCCCGGGCCACCGCCGTCCACGGCCAGCGCACGGGTGCTGTTGGAGCGCACGTCGGACCCGCCCTGCTTCTCGGTCATCGCCATGCCGAAGGTGGCGCCGGCCTTCTCCCCGGCCGGGCGGAACGCCGGATCGTAGACCGGGCTGGTGACCCGCGGCCGCCATTGCGCCGCCAGGTCGGGCTGGTGCGCGAGACTCGGCAGCACCGCATACGTCATCGACATCGGGCACAGGTGGCCCGCATCGACGCGGCTCCACACCAGGAACTTGGCCGCCCGAGCGACGTGCGCCCCGGGCGGTGCGTCGTCGCGCCACGGCGCGGCGTGGAGGCCGTGCGCGGCCGCGGCGCTCATGAGGTCGTGGTAGGCGGGGTGGTACGTCACCTCGTCGATGCGGTGGCCGTAGCGGTCGTGCGTGCGCAGCTGTGGCGGCGCCTCGTTGGCAGCCCGCCCGCGCTGGAGCCAGACCTCGGCGCCGGCGAGGTCACCGAGCGCGCGGAGGTCCGCGAGGGCCCACGCCGCCCCTTCGCGTTGCACGGCCTCGATCAGCGCGACGTCCTCCTCGAACACGTTGTGCCCCTCGCGGGGCGGCGGCTGGTTGATCACCGCGTGCGTCATGGCAGCTCCTTGCCGTGGGTGGGCAGCGCGCGGAGGCAGCAGGTGACGACCTCGTCGACGATGCCGGCGCGCGCTGTGTGGTCGGGGGCGTTCGACGCCGGGGCGAGCGGTCCCACGAGGGCCTCGGCCAGCGCCCCGGTCAGCACCGCCGCCACGACCTGCGGGTCGCAGCGTGCCAGCTGTCGCTCGCGCACCCCGGCTGCGACGAGCTCGGCGAAGACGCCCCGGTGGCCGCGCCGGTAGGTGAGACGCTCGGCCTCGACGCTCGGCGCCACCGGCTCGGCGAGCAGGGCGAACGCGAGGCGGCGACCGCGCAGCGCCCGCTCCGCGAACACGCGCAGGCCGGCCTCGATG
>SKPY01000380.1 GCA_007119305.1 Nitriliruptorales bacterium | reverse complement strand
TCGACCGCGTCGTCGCCCGCGCGGCGTGCCAGGTCGCCCGCGACATCGGAGCGACGGCGCTCGTCGTGTTCTCGATCAGCGGCGGGTCGATCCAGCTCGTCTCGAAGTACCGGCCGGCCGTGCCGCTGCTCGGCCTCACCCCCGACGACGACACCCTGCGACGGACCGCACTGATGTGGGGCACGGAGTCGGCGGTCGTGCCGATGAAGGATCACTCGGCGCAGCTGACGTCGGCGGCCGAGCGGGTGCTCGTCGACGGCAGCTGGGCTCGGCGCGGGGACCGGATCGTGATCGTGTCCGGCACGCCCGGCGGCCAGGGGGGGACCAACCGCCTCCTCGTCCACCGCATCGGCGAGCCCACGGCGACCTGAGGCGCGTTTCACAGCGAGGATCTGCGAGGGAGGATGCATGCGCTTGATCGTGATCGGCGGGGACGCGGCGGGCATGACTGCTGCCGCGCATGTCCTGCGGGCAGGCGGGATCGAGGTGGCCGTCGCCGAGCGGGGTCCCTACACCTCCTACTCCATGTGCGGCATCCCCTACTTCGTCGGCGGCATGTTCGACGCGCCCGACGATCTCGTCGTCCGTACCCCCGAGGAGTTCCGCGAGCAGGGCATGACCGTGTGGATGCGCACCGAGGCCATCGCGGTAGACCCCGAGGCGCGGACGGTGCGCCTGCGTGAGCGGTCCACCGGAGCGGAGCGCGACGAGCCCTACGACGCCCTGCTGCTTGCGACCGGGGCCCAACCGTCCATCCCGGGGGTTGCAGGCATGGAGACGTACGCCCGTCCGCTGCGGACGCTCGAGCACGGCGAGATCGTGCGTCGCGAGCTGGACGGCGGGCCGCCCGTCGAGGCAGCGGTGGTGATCGGCGCCGGCTACATCGGCCTGGAGATGGCCGAGGCCCTCGTGGCACGCGGCGTCTCGACCACCCTCGTGGACGCCGCTCCGGACGTCATGAAGACCCTGGATCACGACATGGCCGCCGTGGTGGAGGAGGCGCTCGGCGACTTCGGCGTGGCCGTGCGGCTGTCGGAGACCATCGTGGCGGTCGAGGGTGCGGACCGGCGCCCGAGCGCGGTGGTGACCGAGACGGCGCGCTACCCCGCCGATCTCGTCGTGCTCGCCGCAGGCACACGGCCGAACACCGACCTGGCCGTAGCGGCCGGCTGCGACATCGGCCCGTCGGGCGGCGTCGTGGTGGATAGCAGGATGCGCACGACCGTGGAGGGGGTCTGGGCAGCCGGAGACGTCGTCGAATCCACCGACCTCGTGGCGGGGCTGCGCCGCAACGTCCAGCTCGGCACGCACGCGAACAAGCAGGGCAAGGTCGCCGGCGTGGACATCGTCGCGGCTGCAAGGGGCGGCCGAGGGGAGGCGGAGTTCCCGGGCCTGGTGGGTACGGCGGTGACGCGGGTGTGCAACCTCGAGATCGGACGCTGCGGTCTCACGGAGGCGGAGGCGCAGGACGCCGGCATCGCCTACGCGGCGACCCGCTTCACCGGCACCGCGAAGTCGGGGTACATGCCCGAACCCGGCGAGGTGCACGTGAAGATGCTCGCCGAGCGCGGCAGCGGCCGCGTCCTCGGCTGCCAGCTGGTCGGCACGGGCAACGTGGCCAAGCGCATCGACGTCGCGGCGGTGTGGTGCCAGCTCGGCGTGAGCGTGTCCGAGGCCCAGCTCCTCGACCTCTCCTACGCACCCCCGTTCGGCGGCGTGTGGGATCTGCTCCAGATCGCGGCGCGCAAGCTCACCAAGGAGCTCGACCTGTCCCCGCAGCTCTGACCGCTAGCCGCCGCGGCCGGGGCGGGACGGCGGGGGTTCGACCACCCGGGCGGCCAGCAGGTCGGCCTCGGCCACCGTGCGCACCGCGCCGTCGCGCCGCCGGATCTGCAGGAACCCGTCCCGCCACGCCAGCAGTGTCCCGACCGTGTCCGTGGTGGCGGGCTCGCCGGGGCCTGCCGGGATGCGCGTGCGCACCGTGACCCGCCGTCCCACGTCGTCGGGGGTGATCCGCACGACGTAGCGCGGCCGCATCACCGGCCCCGCAGCCGTGGCCGGGGCTGTGCAGTCGTGGAGCGCATCGCGGCTCGATCGTACGCGGCCGGGCTACTCCGTCATGCCGGCACACCTTGCATCTGGTGCGGAGCAGCCGAAACCTCATGAGTAGTCCCATCACAGGGAACCAGCATCATGCGAGCGGCTCGCCAGCGAGGCGGTCGATGAGGTCGTCGAGGGACACGAAGTGGAGGACGACCCGCCGTCCCCGCAGCTCGCCCAGGAACCCCTCCGGGTCGTCCAGCAGCCGCCGTGTTCGTGGCAGCTCGCAGTCGAAGACTCGACGTCGGCAAGGCTGCGATGCCGGGCTCAGCGCGCGCCCCGAGCGGGAGGTGGCCGTGGCGGAGATCGACCGCTCCGTCCGGTCGGCGTCAGCGCCGGCTCACAGCACGGCGTGCACCGCAGGGGGCAGCACACTGCCGGCCCTGCCGCGGACGACGGCGCGGGCGAGGTGGTCGAGGGGAGTCGGCTCGTCATTGACGATGACGACCGGGATCCCGGAGCTCGCCGCCAGCTCGGGCAGGCCCGCCGCCGGGTACACCTGCAACGACGAGCCCACGGCGATCAGCAGGTCGGAGCCCTCGACCAGCGCCGTCGCCTCCTCGATGACGCCGGGGAACAGGTTCTGGCCGAACGAGACGGTGGCGGACTTGACGATGCCGCCGCACGCCGGGCACGGCGGATCCTCGACGCCCATGTCGAGCGCCTCGAACGCCCACCGCGTGGGCCCCCGCCAGCCGCAGCCGTCCGGGGTGCCGACCCGCGGCGCGACCCCGACGCACATCACCTCGCGGGACGTGCCGTGCAGCTCGACGACGCGCCGTGAGCCCGCCGCCTGGTGCAGCCCGTCGATGTTCTGGGTGATGACCCCGTGCAGGCGACCGGCCTGCTCGAGGTCGGCGAGGGCGCGGTGGGCGGAGTTCGGCTGGTGGTCGCTGGCCCAGAACTCGCGGCGCATCCGCCACGCGCGGCGGCGGACGTCGGGATCGGCCACGTACTTCGCGAAGGTGAAGTCGCCCGGGTTGTAGCGGGTCCACACGCCGCCCGGCGAGCGGAAGTCGGGTATCCCGCTCTCGGTGGAGATGCCCGCGCCACTGAACGCGACGGCCCGGCTGGACGCCGCCAGGGCGTCGGCGAGCGGGGTGTGCGTCGTGGTCTCGCGCATGCGCGCAAGCCTACGACGCGCGCGCGGGGCTCACCCCCGGCAGGCCGGGCAGACCCCGAAGATGTCGGCGCGGTGGCCGGTCACCGAGAAGCCGCGCGCGCTCGCGACCTCGTGCACCCAGCGTTCGACCTCCTCGGCGGTGATCTCCTCCACGGTGTTGCACGTCTCGCAGACGAGGTGGTGGTGATGGGCGTCGCCGCACAGGCGGAACGCCTGCTCGCCCTCGCGGTCGAACGTGTCGAGGAAGCCCGCGTCGGCGAGCGCAGCCAGGGTCCGGTAGACGGTGGTGAGGCCGATGGGCTCGCCAGCCTGGCGCAGCTCCATGTGCAGGTCCTGGGCGGTCACGGTGTCGCCGCGCCCCCGCAGCGCGTCGAGCACGGTGAGGCGCTGCCGCGTCGCCCGCAAGCCCGCCTCCCTCAAGGCGAGCTCGGTTGCGTAGGTGGTCACCGGGGCAGCCTTTCTTCAGGCGCTGGCGTGCGCATCACTGGTGGTGCGCAGCGCCACACTGCGGACGGCGGCGGCGAGCAGGTACCAGGCGATCGCGGTGAGTACGATCGACGCGCCGGGGGTCAGGTCGGCGTAGAAGGCGAGCGTCAGGCCGATGATCGCGCTGCTCCCTCCGATCGCCGCCCCGAGGGCCATCGTACCCCGGTAGCTGCGGGCCAGCTGAGAGGCGGCCGCCACGGGCACGACCATCATCGCCGCGACCAGCAGCAGGCCGAGGGCGTACATGCCCCCGACGACGATCAGGCCCACCACGATCGTGAGCACGAGGGCGAGCTTGTCGGTCGGCACGCCGCTCACCCGTGCGGCGCTCTCGTCGAACGCGGCGGCGACGAGCGGGCCGTACAGCGCGAGGACGATCACGCAGACGGTCCCTGCGAGCGCCACGATCGGCCAGACCATGTCCCAGTCGAGGTTCAACGGGCTGCCGAAGAGCAGCACGAGGACGCTGTTCAGGCCCATGCCGGAGCGGTGCATGAGGAGATAGCCGAGGGCGATGCCGCCGTAGAAGACCATCGCCAGCGACAGGTCGCCCGACATCCCGCTGCGCTGCAGCTTCCAGAGCGCGAACGCCGCGAGCACCGCGAAGCCGGCCGCGCCCCACAGGGGGGCGAAGCCGGCGAGGAACGCGACCCCCACCCCGGCGAAGGCCACATGGCCCATCCCGTCGCCGATGAGGCTCTGGCGCCGCTGGACGACGAAGGCGCCGACCAGCGGCGCGACGATGCACACGGCGGTGCAGGCCACGAGCGCGCGCTGCATGAAGCCGAACTCGAGCATGCTCATGGCAGCCCCCGGCCGTTTGCCGGCAGCTCGTGCTCGTGGTGGTGCACGCTCGGGTCCGCGCACTCCACGAGGCGGCCTGCGCGGAGCTCCAGCACGCGGTCAGCCAGGCCGCTGAAGCCTGCGGGGTCGTGCGTGATGTAGCACACCGCGACCCCGTGGATGCGCAGGAGGTGCTCCAGGGACTCGCGCAGCACCCCCCGCGCGTCGGCATCCACCCCCGAGGTCGGCTCGTCGAGGACGAGCAGGTCGGGGTCGGTGACGAGCGCCCGTGCGATCAGGGCACGCTGCTGCTGCCCCCCCGACAGGGCGCTGACCGCCTGCTTGCGCAGCGGTCCGAGGCCCATGAGGTCGAGCACGTGCTCGATGTGGGCGCGTTGGGCGCGGCTGGGCCGGCGCACGAGGCCGAGCCTGCCAGCCAGGCCGCTGCGCACGACCTCGGCGACGTTCACCGGCACGGCCGACTCCGCCCCCGCACGCTGCGGCACGTAGCCGATCCGGGCCCAGTCCGAGAAGCGCTGCACGGGGACGCCGAACAGCCGCACGGTGCCGTAGGTCGGCCGCAGCAGGCCGAGGCCCAGCTTCATGAGGGTGGTCTTGCCCGAGCCGTTGGGTCCGATGAGCGCCACGAACTCCCCGGGCGCGATCCGCAGGTTGACCTCGCGCAGCACGGGGATCCGACCGTAGCCGAACGTGACCTGCTCGAACGCCACGACCGGGGGCTCACCGACCCCTGCCGGTCTGCGCAGGGGCGGTGCGCGCTCCGCCCGGCGTGCTGCCGCTGCGGCGTGGTCGTCAGGTCCGTGCTCGCTCATCGGGCTCCAGCGCACTCCAAGGCGGTTGCGAACACCTCCACCTGCTCGTGCAGCAGCTCGAGGTAGCCCCGCTCGAAGTGCTCGTCGGTGGCGATCTCGAGCGGGTCGACGTCGAGCATAGCCACCCCGGCCTCGCGCGCGAGCGCCTCGGCGTCGTCCCGACCGTGCAGCGGCTCGGCGATCACCGCGGGGATCTGCTCGTCCTCGATGCGCTGCACGAGCTCGGCGATGCGCTGCGGGGAGGCTTCGCCGTGCCCGCCGGCGCCGGAGATGCCCTCCTGGGCGAGGCCGTGCGGCTCCAGGATGTAGGCGTAGGCCTCGTGGCTCACGATCGCCCTGTCGTGCACGCAGTCGCTCAGCATCTCGGCGAGCTCGGTCTCGAGGGCGAGCAGGTCGTCGTGCAGCGCCGCTGCCCGGGCGGCGTAGTCGTCGGCGCGCGCGGGGTCGACCGACCCGAACGCCGCACCGAGCTCGACCACCACGTCGGCCATGACCGCGGCGTCGAACCACAGGTGCGGATCCCACTGCCCGTGG
>SKPY01000193.1 GCA_007119305.1 Nitriliruptorales bacterium | reverse complement strand
CCGGCAGCGCCCGGGCCGCGGTGACGGTGAGGACCCGCCCGAGGCACTCCGCGAGCTCGTCGGGCGCGACGAGCGCGTCGGCGAGCCCGTGCGCGTGGAGGTGCTCGGCAGCCTGGATCCCCTCCGGCAGCGGCTCGCCCTCGACGAGCTCGACGACGCGCGGGCCCGTGAGGCCGATCAGGGCGCCGGGCTCGGCGAACGTGAGCTGGCCCAGCGAGGCCCACGAGGCCAGCACGCCGCCGGTGGTCGGGTGGCGCAGGTAGACGAGGTAGGCCAGGCCCGCGTCGCGGTGACGGCGCACGGCCGCCGCTGCGCTCGCCATCTGCACGAACGCCGGCGTGCCCTCCTGCATGCGGGTGCCGCCCGACACCGGCATGCCCACCACGGGCAGCCGCAGCTCGCGGGCGCGGTCGAACGCGCGCACGAGCCGCTCGGCCGCAGCGACGCCCATCGTGCCCGCCATGAAGCCGAAGTCCCCGGCGACGACCGCGACCGCGTGGCCGCGGATGCGCCCGCGTCCGGTGACCAGCGCTTCGCTCGCGTCCGAGCGCTCAGCAGCCTCGGCCAGACGCACCGGATAGGGCTTCGTGTCGACGAACCCGAGCGGGTCCCCGCTGGTGATCGCCTCGTCCCAGCGCTCGAGCCGGCCCGCGTCGAGGACCGCCCCGAGCAGGTCGGCCAGGGGCACGTGCCTGGCCCGGCTCACGTGGCGTGCTCGCGGATCACCGCGGCGCCGCGCTCGGGGCTGGTCCCCGCCGAGGGCGCGTCCAGGGGCGGCGCGAGGTCGCGCGACAGGACGTCGATCACATGGGCCGGCAGCGTGCGGTCGGCCACCGCGGGCTCGACGACCTGGCCCCCGAGCAGAGCGACGAGCTCACCCAAGCTCACGAGCTGCGGTCCGCCGAGCACCACCACGAGGTGGGGCAGGACGCCTGCGGCCCGGTCACGGGCGTCCGCGGCGGCCACGCCGGCCGCGAGGTCGTCGACCCAGATCGGCATGTGCAGCGCGTCGGGCTGGGCCCCGCCGGTCGACTGCCCCAGCGCGGCGGTCACGGCGTCGTCGAGCCCGTAGGTGAGCGTGCGGCGCAGCGTCACGGTCTCCAGCGGCGCGTCGGCGACGAGCGCCTCGACGTCGCCGAGCGCGGCGAGCCACGGGTTGTCCCGCGCATCGTCGGCGCCGAGGTGGGAGACGAGCACGAGGCGGCGCACACCGGCACCGAGCGCGGCCGACAGGACGGTGGCGGCGTCGTCGAGCAGCGTGTCGGGCGCAGCCATGAGGTCTGCTGCGGCGTGCACGACCGTGTGCGCCTCCGCGAGCGCGAGCTCGAGCGTGCCCTCGTCGTCGAGGGTCCCCCGCGCCACCTTGACCCCGCTGGCGCGCAGGCGCGGCACGAGGCCGTCGGCGCCGGCAAGGGGGTCCAGGTAGGCGCGGACCTCACCGCCGGTGCGCGCGAGCGCGCGCACGCAGGCCCGGCCTGCGCTGCGCTCGACCCCTGTCACGAGCACCGGCATCGGCGCCAGGCTACCCGCCCGACTCGCGCCGCCCCCGGACCCCGCGGTATACCTGACCCGAGTCAGTTTCACCGGGGAGCCGTGCCATGGATCTCAACCTCACCGACGCCCAGCTGGCCTTCCGCGACGAGGTAGAGGCCTGGTTGGCGGAGCACGTGCCCCGCGAGCCGCTGCCCCCCTCGTACACCGAGGAGGGCTTCGCGGCGCACCGCGCGTGGGAGCAGCAGCTGTACGAGGCGGGCTACGCGGCCATCCACTGGCCGCGCGCCTACGGGGGACGCGACGCCGGGCTGGTCGACGTCGCGACCTTCCAGGAGTGCTACGCCCGCGCGGGAGCGCCCGACCGCATCAACGTCCTCGCCCTCGCCCTCGCCGGGCCCACGATCATGGCCTACGGGACCGACGAGCAGAAGCAGCGCTGGCTGCCGCGGATCGCCTCGTGTGAGGACATCTGGTGTCAGGGGTTCTCCGAGCCCGACGCCGGCAGCGACCTCGCGAACGTGAAGACCACCGCGGTGCGCGAGGGCGACACCTACAGCGTCAACGGCCAGAAGATCTGGACCACGCTCGGCCGCTTCGCCGACTGGATGTTCGCGCTCGTGCGCACCGACCGCCAGGCTCCCAAGCACAAGGGCCTCACCTTCCTGATGATCGACATGGACTCCGAGGGGGTGGAGGTGCGGCCGATCACGCAGATCAACGAGGACCCGGCGTTCGCCGAGGTGTTCCTCACCGACGTGCGGGTGCCGGTCGGCAACGTCGTGGGCGCCGAGCACGACGGCTGGCGCGTCGCGATGACCACGCTCGGGTTCGAGCGCGGCACGGGACTCGGCTCGCACGTCCGCTTCTCGCGGAACCTGCAGGATCTGGTGGCGCTGGCGAAGGCCGTGGGCGCCGAGCACGACCCGCGCGTGCGCGACGCGATCGCCCGCTGCTACGTCGAGACCGAGGTGTACCGCCACAACATGTACCGCACCCTGACGCGCCTGGCCGGCGGCAAGCAGGCGGGCCCGGAGGCGAGCCTCAACAAGCTGTTCTGGTCGGAGATGGAAGCGCGCATCTTCGAGACCGGCGTGCAGCTGATGGGCCCGCTGGCCGAGCTCACGGCAAAGGCGGAGGTCATCGCCGACCGCCTCGGCGACCAGGCGGAGCTGTGGGGCAGGTGGCAGAAGCACTACTGGTACGCGCGGGCTTCGACGATCTACGCGGGCACCAGCGAGATCCAGAAGAACATCATCGCCGAGCGCGTCCTCGGCCTGCCCAAGGAGCCCCGCGGGTAGCTCGGGGCCGGCTCGCACCGCAGCACCCGAGGCGCGCAGACAAGGATCAGCCGTGAACTTCGACTTCACCGACGAGCAGTACCAGCTCCGCGACGCCGCGCGGGACTTCTTCGCCGGCGAGTGCGACGCGGCCCACGTGCGCGCGATGTGGGCGCACGAGACCGGCCGCAGCCCGCAGCTGTGGCGGCAGCTGGCCGACCTGGGCTTCGTCGGGCTGACGGTGCCGGAGCAGCACGGCGGCCTCGGGCTCAGCGAGGTCGACCTCGTGCTGATCCTGGAGGAAGCGGGCCGGGCCGCCCTGCCCGAACCGCTGCTCGAGACGACGGCGCTGGGGGTGCCGCTGCTCGTCGAAGCGGGCAGGCCCGACCAGCAGGCCGAGTGGCTGCCGCGGATCGCCGCCGGCGACGCGATCGTGACCGTCCAGCTCGCGGACGCGCCGACCGCGGTCGACGCGCACATCGCGGACCTGCTCCTGCTCGAGCGCGACGGGGAGCTCCACGCCGTGCCCAGCGACCGTTTCAGCGCCACCGCGCAGCCGTCGCTGGACCATGCCCGGCGGGTGTTCACCGTCGAGGCCGAGACCGGGCCGGACACACGCATGGCCGGCGGCGGCGAGGCGGCCGCCAGAGCCTGGGACCGGGGCGCCTGGGGGACGGCGGCGCTGCTCGGTGGCATCGGGCAGCGCCTGCTCGAGATGAGCGCCGCATACGTCCGCGAACGCGAGCAGTTCGGCCGGCCTGTGGGCTCCTTCCAGGCGGTCAAGCACAAGCTCGCCGAGACGCTGCTCGTGGTCGAGTCGGCCAAGGCGGCGACCTGGTATGCCGCCTATGCGCTCGCCCACGACCTGCCCGACCGCAGCGAGGCGGCCAGCGTGGCCAAGACCTACGCGGCCGACGCCGAGCACAAGGCCAACTACGAGGCGCTGCAGTGCCACGGCGGCATCGGCTTCACCTGGGAGCACGACCTGCACCTGTGGCTCAAGCGCGGCACGGCGCTCGGGCCCGCCTACGGCACCGCCGACGCCCACCGCAGCACGCTCGCCGACCGGCTGTTCGCCTGAACGACCGGGAGGCCGGCGTGGTCAGCCGGCGCTCCCCACCGCCTCGTCCCCGCCGCGGGCGCGGACGAGCGCGACGTCGCCGGAGAGGCTGCGCAGCCGCACCCGCGCACGTCCGGACACCGCAACGGGGGCCTCGGCCGTGACGACGTCGAAGTCGTTGCGCACCGCGCCCGACAGCGTCTCCAGGTCCACGTCGAGGCTGCGTCCCCCCGGGATCCCGACCTCCAGGTCGCCGGACATCGCGGTGCACTCGAGGTCGCTGCCCGCGTAGGCGAGGATCCGCACGTCGCCGCTTGCGGTCTTGAGCCCGAGGGGCCCGTCCACGCGCCCCAGCCGCACGTCGCCCGAGGCGCTGTGGACCTTGGCGTCGCCCTCGAGGCGTGCGATGTCGATGTCGCCCGAGGCCGTCGTCACCCGCGCCGTGCCGCGCACGTGGCCCAGGCCCACGTCACCCGACGCGCTCTTCACACGGACGTCGCCCGCGACGTCGCCAGCGCGCAGCCGCCCCGAGGCGACGTCGGCCTCCAGCCGTGCGAGGGCCGGTTCGATGCTGAGCTCGGCACTGGCCAGCCGGGTGTGCAGCGTCGTGCCGGGTGGCACGGTGACCGTGAGGTCGAAACTGCGCCAGCGGCCGAGTCCGCCGCCCTCGGGTGCGCACACGACGGTCGTGCCGCGCTGCTCGACCCGGAACTGCTCGGCGTCAGGGCCTGCGATCTCCACCGTCACGCTGCCTGCCTCGCCGGCCAGGAGCCGCACCGAGCCGGCGGGCAGGCGCACCTCGAGCGTGGGTGCCGCGGCGACGGAGAGCTGCTCGCGCCTCGTCACGTCTGCACCGTCCCCCGCACGCGCCGGCCGGGCCGGTTGCGCACCCGCGTCGCGGCCCCCGACAGGGCGTCGACGATCCAGCTGTTGACCGAGTCGCCGGCCGTCTGCGCGGCCTCTTCCACGAGGTGCTTGAGGCTGGGGGGCAGGCGCAGCGTGACACGGGCCTCATAGCTCTCCTCGTCCTCGGGCTGGCGCCGGGCCGGCTCGCTGGGCTGCGCGGCGAGCGCCGGCTCCCCAGCCACGAGGACGACCCGGACGTCGTAGTCGGGCAGCTGCGCGTCGACCTCCGTCGCGGCCTGCTCGGCGAGCTCGAGCGCCATCTGGCGGGCTGCGGGGGCGAGCGCCGCCTGCAGCGAGCGTGCGGCGCTTTCGACTGCAGGCTCCCCGGTGAGCACGAGCTGGTCGGTCAGCGCCGCCTCGAACCGGGCGAGCGCACTGGTCGTGTCCATGTCGCCTCTCCTGTTGCTGTCAGCATGCTGTCGCGGTGCCGGGGCCGGCCCCCGCACCGCGGCACGAACCTGGTCCTTGACGCGCGCCTGACGCGCCTCCACGGCCCGCCAGGCCTCGTCGGGGGTGCATAGCATACCGGCCTCCTTCATGGTCGACACCTTGATGATGTCATTTTGACATCATAACGATGTCGCGTCAAGTCGCTACCGTGCCGGGGATGCATCTTTCGCTCCTTCGAGGTCCTCGGCGTCGCTGTCGCCGTGCCGGTCAGTCTCGACGTGCTCGCCGGCCTCGAGGAGGTCGCGGCGGAGGCGAGGCGCGAGGGCCTCGCGCCGGTAGCCTCGGGGCATGACGCACGGGCTCGACCGGCGCGCGGCCGCTTGCACGCTCGGGGCCGACCTCACGAACACGGACCGCGCCGCGTTCATCAGGCGATGACGACGCTCCCGGCCTTCCAACGCCTCGTGGACGCCCACGGCGACGCGCTGGCCCGCTACCTGTCCGTCGCCGCAGGCGCCGAGGCCGAGGACTGCTATCAGGAGACCATGCTCGCGGCGCTGCGGGCCTACCCGGCCCTGCGCGACGCCCGCAACCTGCGGGGGTGGCTGTTCACGATCGCCCGGCGCAAAGCCCTCGACGCACATCGTCGGCGGGCGCGGGCCCCCGTGCCGGTGGCGCTGCCGCCCGAGCGCGCGGTCACGGCCGCCGTCGAGCCCGCGGACGAGGCGCTGTGG
>SKPY01000545.1 GCA_007119305.1 Nitriliruptorales bacterium | reverse complement strand
TGTGGGTCTGTCCGCAGCGCATCGCGGGCTCGCTCGAGGTCATCAGGCAGGGGCTCCTCGACGTCGACGTGCTCGCCTGTCACCGGGTGGGTGAAGGCCAGCCGGCGCGCGTGCAGGGCTGGCCGGGCGAGCCCCAGCTCGGTGCCGAGCGGCGAGGCGCCGTAGGCCCGGTCGCCGACGACGGGGTGGCCGATGGACGCGCAGTGCACGCGCACCTGGTGGGTACGTCCGGTCTCCAGGCGGATTGCCAGCTCGGCGGCACGACCGTGAGCGGCCACGACGTCGTAGTGGGTGATGGCCGGCCGGCCGCCGGCCACGACGGCGAACCGGGTCCGGTTGCCAGCCGCGCGCGCGATGGGGGCGTCGATCGTCGCCCGCCGGGGTGTCGGCACACCCTCGACCAGGGCCCAGTACTCACGCCTGATCTCCCGCCGCTGCAGCGCCGCGACGAGCCCGTCCCGCACCTCGACCGTCTTCGCGACCACGAGCAGGCCTGAGGTGCCCCGGTCGAGACGGTGCACGATCCCGGCGCGGCCGGCCACGTCCGCGCTGTCCTCGAGTGCCGGTGCGAGCGCCATCCCCGCAGCTCGAAGCGCGTCGACGAGTGTCGCATCTGCGACCCCGGCGCCAGGGTGCACCACGAGACCGGCGGGCTTGGAGACCACGGCGAGGTGGTCGTCCTCGTAGCGGACCGGCACGGGTGGTGGGGCCGGCGGCGGGGGCGGCGACTCCGGCAGGGTCACGGTGACCCGCTGGCCGCGCCGCAGGCGGGTCGACTTCGAGATGGCCTCACCGTCGACGCGGACGTGGCCGGCGGCGAGCCACTCCTGCACCCTGGCCCGAGGGGCGTCCAGCCATGCGGCTAGCGTCCGGTCGATCCGCGTGCCCGCCTCAGATGGTGCGACGAACCGGTCGAGCCGAACGCGCGACGCGGTCATTCCCGGGAACCGGGAAGCCCTGTGGTCTCGGGCCGCACCGACCGGTGGGAGGAGCGGACGTGCTCGCGAGCACGTTCCTCGCGGTCGGCGAGCAGCAGCAGCAGGACGATCAGGGCGGCCCCGGTGACGATCCCGGCGTCGGCGATGTTGAACGTCGGCCACCAGCCGATCTTGATGAAGTCCACGACGGCGCCGTCGGGGAAGCCGGGCGCGCGCAGGACCCGGTCGGTGAGGTTGCCGAGGGCGCCGCCGGCCACGAGCCCGTAGGCGAAGGCGAGCAGGAGACGGTCGGTGCGCGGCAGCGCGCGGACGACGAGCAGGAGCACGATCACCGAGACGATGACGAACATGCCTGTGAAGCCGGGGATGCCGAAGGCCGCGTTGGGGTTGCGGACGAGCTGCCACTCCAGCAACCCGCCGAGGCCGGCGTCGACGGTGCCCCGGCCCTCCAGCGTCTTGACTGCGAGGACCTTGGTCGCCTGATCGAGCAGATACCAGATGGCCGCCGTCCCGCCCGCCACGACGTAAGCGAGGCGGCCGGGCAGCGGCCGGCGGGTGGGCACCTCGCGCTCGCGTGCCTTCACCGCCTCGAGATCAAGCACCTCGCCGGGCTGGCTCATGGTTACGTGGGCAGACGTCTTCGGAGGGCCTCAGCGCACCCGCTCACGCGCCCGCTGACAGTCCAGGCACAGCAGGGACTGAGGACGTGCCTCCAGTCTGGCACGCTCGATGAGCTCACCGCATTCGACGCACGCCCCGTAGGTGCCGTCGTCCATGCGCCCGAGCGCCTCGTCGATCACCGCGAGCTGCGAGCGCGCGTGCTGGGCGAGCGACATGGCGCGCTCACGCTCCGAGATGGCACTGCCGATCTCCGCCTCGTCGTCGGAGCGCCGCTCCTTCCACGACTCGTCGCGGAAATCCGCCTCGAGCTGCTCGGCCTGCCCGCGCAGCTGGGCACGCTCCTCCTCGAGCTGGCGCCGCAGCCCGGGAAGCATCTTCTTGGTGACGCCCCGAAGCCGCTTCTCGGAGCCGGTGGACGAAGACTTCGACATGGTGCGCGAGAGTGTAGCGGCCCGTGCAACCCCTTGCCGAGGCCACCGGCAGACGCCCGCGCAACCCTTGCCGACGCCACCGTCAGCCGCCACCGTCACCCTGCAGCAGACAGTCGGCGCCCCACCTGCGCCGGGCCCAGACCCACGATCCGCAGGGTCTTGTCACGTCCCCGCGCGCCCGACACGAGGGTGAGGTCGCGGGGCCGCACCCCCAGCGCCCCGGCGATCAGGTCGAGCACAGCGGCATTCGCCTTGCCGCCCGTCGGCGGGGCCGCCACCCGCACCTTGAGGGCGTCTGCCTGCAGACCGTCGATGCGGGTCGCCTTCGCGCGGGGGATCACCCGCAGCCGCAGCAGGCAACCGCCCTGGACCTCCTCGAGCGCGGGCGTCACGTCGATCCTGTCAGCCATCCGCCCTGCATCATCGCACGGACGCTGCCGACGCTGCGCGCGCCGGGCAGCGCACGCAAGCCCCCACGAGGCCCCGCGCGCCGGGCCGTTACGATGGCGGGCAGCCAGCCGTCGTCCGCACACGGAGGAACCGTGGGGTTCGAGCCCGTCGCCCAGCAGCCGTCGTTTCCTGACCTCGAGGAGCGCGTCCTCGAGCGCTGGCGGCAGCGCAAGGTGTTCGGGCGCTCGCTCGACGCCAGAGCCGGCGCGCCGCTGTGGCGTCTCTACGAAGGACCGCCTACCGCCAACGGCCCCCCCGGGCTGCACCACGTCCTCGCCCGCACGTTCAAAGACATCTTCCCCCGCTACCGCACGATGAAGGGGCTGCGCGTACCCCGCTACGCGGGCTGGGACTGCCACGGCATCCCCGTGGAGGTCCAGATCGAACGCGAGCTGGGCTTCACCGGGAAGCGCGACATCGAGGCGTTCGGCGTTGCGGAGTTCAACGCCCGCTGCCGCGAGTCGGTGCAGCGCTACGTTGACGACTGGGTGCGCCTGACCGAGCGCATCGCCTACTGGATCGACTTCGACAGCGGCTACTGGACGATGGCCACCGAGTACGTCGAGAGCGTGTGGTGGTCGCTCAAGGAGCTGTGGGAGCGGGGCCTCGTCTACGAGGGCCACAAGGTCGTGCCGTACTGCCCGCGCTGCGGCACGGCGCTGTCCGACCACGAGGTGGCGCTCGGCTACGCCGAGGCCGACGACCCGAGCGTCTACGTGCGCTTCCCGGTGCTGGAGGGCCCGCTCGCCGACGAGGGGGCGGCGCTGCTCGTGTGGACGACGACGCCCTGGACGCTCATCTCGAACACCGCCGCCGCCGTCGGGCCGGACATCCGCTACGTCCTCGTCGACGCGGGTGAACCCCACGGCAAGGTCGTGCTCGCCGCCGACCTCGTCGCGTCGGCGCTGGGCGAGGACGCACGGGTCATCCGCGACGTCGGCCTCGACGAGCTGCGCGGCGTGCACTACGAGGGCCCCTTCGACTACGTCCCGGTCGAGGACGACTGGCGCTACGTCACCGTCTCGGACGTCGTCACGACGAGCGAGGGAACCGGGATCGTCCACATGGCCCCCGCGTTCGGCGCCGACGACATGGCAGTCGCGATCGAGCACGGGCTGTCGGTGATCAACCCCGTTGACCTCGAGGGCCGCTTCGTCGACGCGGTGACGGACTTCGCTGGGCAGTTCGTCAAGGACGCCGATGCGGACATCACCGCGAACCTCGAGGCACGCGGGCTGCTCGTGCGCAGCGGCACGTACCGCCACACCTACCCGTTCTGCTGGCGCTGCGAGACCCCGCTGCTCTACTACGCGAAGCCCTCGTGGTACATCGCCACCACCCGGGTCCGCGACCGGTTGCTCGAGGTCAACGCCGGTGTCGACTGGCATCCCGAGCACATCCGCGACGGGCGCTACGGCAACTGGCTTGAGAACAACGTCGACTGGGCGCTGTCGCGCGAGCGCTACTGGGGCACGCCGCTGCCGCTGTGGCGCTGCGAGGACTGCGCCGAGGTGACCGCGATCGGCTCCCGGGCGGAGCTCGGGCAGCACGCGGGGCGCGACCTGTCCGAGCTCGACCCCCACCGCCCCTACGTGGACGAGGTCACGTTCGCGTGTGCGGCGTGCGGCGGCACCGCCCGCCGTGTGCCCGAGGTGATCGACGCCTGGTACGACTCGGGAGCGATGCCCTTCGCGCAGTTCGGCTACCCGCACGTCGAGGGCAGCGCGGAGCGCTTCGCCGAGTTCTTCCCCGCCCAGTACATCTGCGAGGCGATCGACCAGACCCGTGGCTGGTTCTACTCCCTCATGGCGATCTCGACGCTGCTGTTCGACCGCAACAGCTACGAGACCGTGCTGTGCCTCGGGCTCATCGTGGATCCCGAGGGCAAGAAGATGTCGACGTCGCGCGGCAACGTGGTGGATCCGTGGGAGATCATCGCCGCGCACGGCGCCGACGCGCTGCGGTGGCGGCTGCTCGCCGGGGGGTCACCGTGGGCTGAGCAGCGCATGGGCCACGAGCCGGTGGCCGAGGTGGTCCGCCGCTTCCTGCTCACCTTGTGGAACACCTACTACTTCTTCGTGACGTACGCCCGCATCGACGGCTGGACTCCGGCGAGCCCCGCCCCACCGGTCGCCGAACGGCCCGTCATGGACCGCTGGGTGCTCGCAGAGCTGGCTGACACGATCCGCGCCACCGACGCGGCGCTCAAGACGTACGACACCTCCGCCGCCGGACGCGAGATCGAGCAGTTCGTCGACGGACTGTCCAACTGGTACGTGCGCCGCAGCCGCAACCGCTTCTGGTCCTCGGAGTCGGCGGCGGCAGCCGACAAGGCAGCGGCGTTCGCGACCCTGCACACCTGCCTGGTCGAGCTGACGCAGCTGCTCGCACCGTTCACGCCGTTCCTCGCCGACGAGCTCCACGAGGGGCTCGTGCGCACGGTCGATCCGAGCGCACCCGACAGCGTGCACCTGTGCGACTTCCCGGCGCCGGACGCCAGCGTCGCGAACCCCGAGCTGCGGCTGGCGATGGCGACGGCTCGGCGGGTGGTGGAGCTCGGGCGGCGCGCCCGCAACGACGCGCGCATCGGCGTGCGCCAGCCGTTGCGTGCCGCCCTCGTGATGCTGCCGGCCGCTGCGCGCGCAGGCTGGTCGGAGGTCGCCGATGTCGTCGCCGCCGAGCTCAACGTCAGGTCGCTCGAGCTGCCGGCTGACGCCGAGGCCATCGTGGTGCACCGTCTGAAGCCGAACTTCAGGTCGCTCGGGCCCACGTTCGGCAAGCGCACCCCGGAGGTGGCACGCGCCATCGAGGACGCCGACGCCGAGCGTGTGGCGGCGGCCCTCGCCAGCCAGGGCGAGACACGGGTGTCCGTGGGTGAGGAGCAGGTGACGATCACCAGCGCGCACGTGCAGGTGCTCGAGGAGGCTCGCACGGGCTGGCAGGTCGCAAGTGACGGGCCCTACGCCGTCGCGCTCGACACCGAGCTCGACGACGAGCTGCGTGCCGAGGGCCGCGCACGCGAGTTCGTCCGGGCGGTGAACGACCTGCGCAAGACCGCGGGCCTCGACCTTGCCGACCGCATCGTGCTGTCGGTGGACGCCGAGGGCGACGCGGCCCGCGCGCTGGCCGCCCACCGTGACTGGATCTGCGGGGAGGTGCTCGCCACGCAGTGGCGCGAGGGGGCCCCGCCCGACAGCCCGAGCGTCGAGCTGGGCGACGGCTCGACGGTGCGCGTGCGGGTGGACGTGGTGTGAGACGCAGCGCGAACCTCGCAGTGGTCGCGGGCCTCGCCCTCGCGCTCGTGGCCTACCTGCGTGTGCGGGCCGAACGCGAGGGCACCGGCCAGGTGGTGACCGTGCGCGACGGTCCCCTGCCCGGCGACGCAAGCGGGGCGCCGGGCCTGCTGGCCGACCGGCCGCGGCCGGCGGCACAGCGTG
>SKPY01000036.1 GCA_007119305.1 Nitriliruptorales bacterium | reverse complement strand
CGTGCCGCACGTTCGGCGTCGCCGGGGCCGCCCCGACGGCGCAGCAGCGTCACCTGCGCGGCCAGCGTGGCGGCGGTGAACGGCGCGGCGCCCCAGCCCTCGTGCAGGCGCAGGGCCGTGGCGAGATGGGCCTCGGCGTCCGTGAACCGCCCCGTGGCGGTCGCGGCCAGCCCAAGGTAGTGATCGACCGCCCCGTACCAGGCGACGACGCCTTGCACGATCATCTGCCCTGCAAAGGGCCGGAGCAGGTCGTAGAGCGCGGCGGCGTCGGCGGCACGGTCGAGCAGCGTCGCGGTCTTGGTGAGCAGTGCGATGGTCGCGAGCCACAGCGAGTCGCGGGGCACGGTGGCGCAGCGTTCGGCCGCGAGGGGCTCGAACCACACCCTGGCCTCCTCCCCGCGGCCGGTCTCGGCGAGCAGGAGCGCGAGCATCGCGCGGGTCGTGGCGAAGATCGGATAGCGGACGCAGAGCGCGCGGAGGTCCGCCTCGACCGCCCCCACCCGCCCGCGGTCACGCAGCACCATGTAGCGCTGCCCGGTCGCGTAGATCGGCGTCGGCTGGGCGTCGATCCGCCGTCCCAGCGCCTCCATCGCGGCGGTGTGGTCGAGCGCGTCGTCGTGGCGCCCGGAGATCGTCGCGCGCATGGCCTGGTAGAGCAGGGCGTACCAGCGCGCGAGCGGGCGCCGCGTCTGGTCAGCGAACGCGACGAGCGCGTCGATGGCGGCGTCGGCGGTGACGAGGTCGTGCTGCAGATAGTCCGGCACGAGCAGGCGCCGCGCGTGCAGCTCGAGCTCCTCGTCCCCCAACCGGCGGGCAAGCGCGAGCAGCTCCTCACCCAGTCGCACGCGCTCCCCGAGCCCGCCCGGGCCCCGCAAGACGAACTGCTGCGCGTCGAGGGCCGCGGCGAGTGCCCGCTCAGCGCCCAGCTCCCGGGCGACGCTGACGGCCTCGGCGGCCAACGAGCGGGCGCGCGGCAGCTCGGGGCTCCAGTACAGCTCGACCGCCAGGCGTGCGAGCAGGCGGACGCGCAGCTGCTCGTCGCCGGGCCCCGCGAGGGCCAGGGTCTGCTCGAGGATGCGCACCAGCCCCGCGTCCACCGTGCCGGCTGAGACCACCACGTCACCCAGCCCCAGTGCCGCCCGCCCCAGACGATCGCTCCAGCCGTGCTGCGCCGCGAGCCGCCAGGCCTGCTCGTACGCGCGGTACGCGTCGGCCGTCACGCCGGCGCGGGCGGCGACCACGCCGAGGTCCAGCAGCACGTCAGTGCGCCGGTCGTCCGCGTGCGCCCCCAACGCCAACGCGGAGCCGTACCACCGTGCCGCGTCCTCGTAGGCCAGGCGGTCCGTGGCGTCTTGCGCAGCCTGCAGGGCATGGTCGAGCGCCCGCCTGCGCCCGCCCGGCACGCCGGTCGCCTGGGCCGCGTGGCTGGCCAGCTCGCTGGCCCCCACCGCGAGGTCGTCGGGCAGCTCCTCGAGCCGCCGCACGGCCCGGTCGTGCAGCGCCTCGCGCCGGCCCGCCGGCAGGTCGGTGTACAGCGCCTCCTGCACGAGGACGTGGGTGAAGCGGTAGGTGCCGGCGCGCTCAGGGTGCGGGCTGATGAGCCGGCTGCTGACGGCGGGCTCCAGCAGCGCCACGGCCTCGGCCTGCGACCGACCGGCGAGGAGCCCGAGGTGCCGGACGTCGACATCCCGGCCGAGCACTGCGGCGACGCCGAGCAGCTCACGGGTGCGCTCGGACAGCTTGCGCACGCGGGTCCGGATGGCCGCCTCCACGGTCGCCGGCACGCTGCCGCGGGCGCCGCTGCGCACGACCTCCGCGAGGAAGAACGGGTTGCCGCCTGTCCGCTCGTGGAGGGCCTGGACATCGAACGTCGCCGCGGGTCGGCCGCTGTGCTCGATCAGCTCACCGGTCTCCTCCAGGCTCAGCCCGGGCAGAGGCAGGAGGCTGCAGGCCGTGCCGCTGACCTGCTCGCCCACCAGCTCGGCGAGGGGATGGTCGGCCGCGAGCTCGGTGTCCCGGTAGGTGCCCAGCACGAGCAGCGGCATCGCGCCGGTGCCGGCGGTCACGAACCGCAGCAGCCGCAGCGACGGCGCATCCGCGCGGTGCAGGTCATCGAAGACGAGCAGCAGCGGACGCCGGGCGGTGAGCGCCTGCAGCATGCGCTCCACGGCGTCGAACAGCCGGAAGCGGTCGGCGTCGCTCGCCGCGGCCGTGCCCACGTCCAGCAGGGGGGCCAGCTCCACGACCTCGCCAGGGCGCTCGCTCTGCGGCACGTGCGCGAGCACCGCCCGCAGCGCCTGCGTCCAGGGCCAGTACGAGGGGGCGCCCTCGGTCTCCCGGCAGTGCGCCCAGGCGACGTGGAACCCGCGGCGGTGGGCGAGGTCCGTCGCCTCCGTCGCGAGCCGGGTCTTGCCGATGCCCGGCTCGCCGGCGAGCAGCACGAGGCTGCCGCGCCCGCCCCTGGCCGCCTGCAGGTGGTCGCGCAGGCGCGCGAGCTCGGTGCCTCGACCCACGAGCATGGTTGACCCTCGCCTCCCGCGCGCAGCGTAGACCCCAGAGGCGTTCGGGGCTCACCTGCTCACGCGTCGAGCACGGCGCGCAGCTCCTGCTCGACGTCGTCGGCGATCGCGGCCGGGCCGCCGAGGAGGGTGAGGTGCTCGAGGCCGGTGTCGAGCTCCAGCAGCCAGTCGAGGGCCGCCGGGGAGCGGTCCAGCTGCAGTCCGTCGATGAGGAGGAGGACGCCGCCGTCGGCGGCCACCGCGGGCCCCGCCGCGAGCGCGTCGGGGAAGTTGCGGCCCGTGGCGAGCCACAGCCGTCCGCCCTCGGCGCCGGCCTCGACGGCGCGGCGGGCGATCGCCAGCGACGTCTCGTAGCGGTCGCGGCCGGCGAGCCGCTCGATCGCACGGTCGGCAGCCCGAGCGGCGTCGACGATGGCTTCGGGCACGGCTGCTGGTCCGCCGACGACCGTCAGCTCAGACACGCCGAGGTCGCTGAGGGCCTGCGCCGTCGCCACCGGCAGGCGCTCGGGTGCGGTCAGCAGAACCGGTCGTTGCTCTGCTGCGGCCAGGGCCGAGACCGCCAGGGCATCGGGCCAGCCGCGGTGCGGGTCCGGGTGGTTCCCGAGCGCGAGATACGCCTGCTCGCCCCCGACGCGCTCGGCGATCAGGCGGGCCGTGTCGTAGCGGTCGTTGCCGCCGACGCGCTCGACGGTCAACCCCTGGGCCGCCAGCTTCTCCGCGACCGCCTCCGAGATCGCAGCGGGGCCACCGAGCAGCACGGCGCCGGATGCGCCGAGCCGCGCGATCTCCTCGGCGACGGCCGTGGGCAAGGCACCGCGGCGGGTCAGCAGCAGCGGCGCGTCTGCGCCGGCCGCCAACGGCGCCCCAGCGAGCGCGTCGGCGTAGTCATCGGCGCGGGCGAGCACGACGCTGTCGACGCTGTCCGGCTCCGGGTAGGTGTGCTGGGACACGGCGACGGCGGTCTCCAGCCGGTCCCGGCCGAAGATCCGGCGCAGGAGCTCAGGGACCTCGTGGTCATCGTGCTCGACGAAGAGCTCGGTGAACGACTCGCCGGCCACGACGGCGTCGACGAGCGCCCGGTCCCGCAGGCCCGGCGCGTCCGCCGAGGACGCTGCGCTGAAGTCGTCGTCTCCGCCGTCCCAGAACACGTCGACGATGAGCTCCGCGACGACCTCGTTGTTGCGGGGCAGGGCCTCGAGCTCGGCGAGCAGGTCGTCGAACGTCTCCGGCTGGCCGGGCACGGGCCCGCCGTCGCCGTCGAACACCTCGAAGTCGCGCGCGCCGCCGCCGGTGACCCGCAGCACGACGAGCTCGCCGGCGTCGTCGGGCACCTGCAACGACAGCTCGACTGCCGGCAGGTCGGTCAGGCTGACCTGGAGGTCGAGGGTTGCGCCGGGCCGGACGACCAGGCCGTGCTCCGCCGGTTCGAACGGCCCGCCGTCGACCGACACGAGGACCGGGCCGAGGCGCGACCGCCGCACCGTCTCCTCGAAGGCGCCGCCGATGTCGACCGCATCGAAGGTGACCGTCTCGAAGTCGTTGAACTGCAGGATGCCGAGCAGCTCCCACAGCTCCCAGAAGGACTCGACGCCGATGTCCCAGTGGGAGGCGAACATGTTGTCGCGGGTGAGCGTCCAGGCGCCGCCGTCCGCGCGGGTGCCGGTGACGGTCCAGCCGAGCGCGGCTGTCCCCGGTCCCCAGCGGTCGATCGTCGCGTCGGTGGCGTCCCACAGATGCATGGCTGCGATGAAGGGGAGCATGGGCCGGTAGACGACGTCGGTCGTGCCCGTGGTAAAGCGGCCCGTGTCGAGATCCTCGAGCGCGGTGTGGACTCCTGCCGTCGAGGGCGCGACGCCGAGCGCCGCACGCACCCCGGCGAAGTGGTCGTGGTCGAGCGTGCCGAGCTGGCCGCCCAGGTTCATGAGCTTGTAGGGCCCGAAGAGGTCGTCGGCGATCGTGATCGCGTGGCCGTCGTTCGCGCCCATCAAGGTCCTGCCCGACGCGAAGAACCAGTGCGCGAACGCGACTGCATAGCCGGCGCAGGCGAACGTGGTCGTGCCCGAGGCGTAGTAGGCGTTCTGCCCGTACGACAGCGCCGCGGCGAAGTTGCCGCCGGGCTGCGGGGTCGCGGGGACCCCAGTGCCCGTCGCTCCGCCACCGGCCACGGCCAGGAGCGGGAGCCCCTGCTCCTCGAAGTAGTCCTGGGCGACGTTGACCGCCTGCGGCTTCCCGACCGGCACGGGCAGCTGCAGCGGCTCGATGTGCGTGCCTGCCCGCGGGTCCCGGCGCTGCACCTCGCGGGCCAGTGCACCGCTTAACGAGCCTGACTGGGTGGCGAGCAGCTCGGCGGTGGCCGAGACGTCAGCACCCGGCGGGTAGTCGAGGAGGTCGAGCAGCTCCTGGGCGGGCGTCAGGCCCGCCAGCTTCGACGGTCCCCGGGTGAAGCCCCAGGCGAGCCCGCCGAGCAGACGTCCATCCTCGGCATGGACCGGCGAGCCGGACATGCCGAACCAGATGCCCTTGGCCCGGTCGATGGCCGGGCTGTCGGTCTCGACGACGATGATGTGGCGCCCGGGCAGGAACCAGTGGCCCTGGATCCCCAGCACCTCGACGTCGAAGGGCTCGGGAGTGCCGCCCCTGGACACCGTGTAGCCCGTGCCGGTGATCTGCTCTCCGGCGTCGAGCCGGTCCTGCAGCTCACTGACCGGCACCGGCGCCGGGCACTCCTCCGCCCCGGCGGTGGCCACCGCGACCGGCGCCACCGCGAGGAGCGCTGCGCTGAGCGCAAGCAGCACCCCGGCGGACAAGAAACGGAACGCGTGCAACCGCGGCCAACGAGACATGGGAGACCTCCCTGTGCCCAAGTACCTCGCCCGCGTGGTCCGGGCGCCTCGGCAGCCCCGCGGCGCTGTGCCCCCGCGTAGGTTCAAACTGATCCTGCCCAGCAGGCGGGTGCAGGGCCCAACGACTGGCCAGCACGGGCCGTAGGGCCTGCGTTCTCCGCCCTGCCCGCAGCGCCTTGACGGGTGGGTCCGAGATGGCCGCGTCGAGGGCTGCACCAGGGGCTGACGGCTGCCCGCCGCAGCGTGCAGGTCGCTATCATCGCCTTGGAAGGCGCTACGCGAGGGGAGCGACGATGGCCGCTGCCGACGATGGCCTGCCCCACCTGATGCTGTTCGTCGAGCCCGACGGCGGCTGGGCCATGGCCACCGGGGCGGGCCTGCGCGCTCGCGGCTGGTCGGTCGCCTGGGCTGCGGACGCGGCCACGGCCGTCCCAGCCGCGCGCCAGACGCTGCCGAACGTGGTCGTCATCGACGCCACGCTCGCCGACGGCAGCGCGCGCGTGCTGCAACAGCTGCG
>SKPY01000502.1 GCA_007119305.1 Nitriliruptorales bacterium | reverse complement strand
TCGTCGTCGCCGAGGAGCTCGAGAGGAGCGGTGAGGAAGGTGAACTTGACGCCTTCTTCGCGGGCGTGACGCACCTCTTCGACCCGCGCGGGCATCTCGTTCTCCGTGCGGCGGTAGGCCACCGTGACGCTTGCGGCGCCCAGGCGCACTGCGGTCCGGGCCGCGTCGAGCGCGGTGTTGCCGCCACCGAAGACCACGACGTCACGCTCGACCAGGTCGAAGATGGGGGTCTCGGCATCCGGCCGGTAGGCCTGCATGAGGTTCACGCGGGTCAGGAACTCGTTCGCCGAGTACACGCCGATCAGGTGCTCGCCGGGGATGTTCAGGAAGCGCGGCAGCCCAGCGCCGACGCCCACGAACACCGCATCGAACGCCTCGAGGAGGTCGTCGATCGTCTCCGCCAGTCCGATCGGCGCGTTCGTCTCCACGCGCACCCCGAGGTGCTCGAGGCGCGCGATCTCCGCCTCGAGGATCTCACGCGGCAGCCGGAACTCGGGGATGCCGTAGACGAGCACCCCGCCGGGCTCGTGGAGGGCCTCGAAGATCGTGACGTCGTGCCCGAGGCCGACGAGGTCGGCCGCGCACGTCAACCCGGCCGGGCCTGAGCCGACCACCGCGACGCGGTATCCCGAGCTGGTCGGGGATGCAGCGGGAAGGGGTCCCTCGTGCTCGCGTGCCCAGTCGGCGACGAAGCGCTCGAGGTGGCCGACCGCGATCGGCTTGCCCTTCTTCGCCAGCACGCACACCTGCTCGCACTGCGACTCCTGCGGGCACACCCGTCCACACACGCCGGGCAGCGCGTTGTCGGCGTGGACCACGGCAGCCGCCTCCGCGTAGCGGCCCTCCGCCACCAGTCCCACGAACTCCTCGATGCGTACCCCGACCGGGCAGCCCTCGACGCAGCGGGGGCGCGGGCACCGCAGGCAGCGCTCGGCTTCCAGCAGGGCGAGCTGCTCGGTGAAGCCCTTGTTGACTTCGCCGAAGTCGTGGACGCGCTCGTCGGCAGGGCGTTCAGGCATGGGCGTGCGGGGCAGCGCCATGCGCTCCTTCTTGCTGCGCGCGGTCATGGCGCCGGCACCGCCCGGCAGGGCTCGAGCTCGGCACGACGGCGCTCGAAGTCGAGGTAGGCGCGGTTGCGCTGCGCGAGCCGTTCGAAGTCCACCGCGTGCGCATCGAACTCCGGGCCGTCCACGCAGGCGAAGCGGGTCTTGCCGCCCACGTCGACGCGGCAGCCCCCGCACATCCCTGTGCCGTCGACCATGATCGGGTTGAGGCTGCACTCCGTGGGTATCTCCAGCGGGCGGGTGACCTCCGCCACCGCGGCCATCATCGGCACCGGGCCTGCTGCGAACACGAGGTCCACCCGCCGCTCGGCGAGCAGGTCGGTCAGCACCTCGGTGACCAGGCCCTTGCGGCCGGCGGAGCCGTCGTCGGTCGTGACGAACAGCTCGTCACAGACCACCGCCAGCTCGCGCTCGAGCGTGACGAGCGCGGCCGTGCGCCCCCCCAGGATGCCGAGCACGGTGTTGTCTACGGCGCGCAGCGCCTTGGCCCGCGGATAGATGATCGCACTGCCGACACCACCCGCGACGGCCACGACCGTGCCGACGTGCTTGGCGTCCGTGGGTTGACCGAGCGGGCCCGTGATGTCCGCCACGTGCCCGCCTACAGTCAGGTCGCACAGCAGGTGGGTGGTCCGTCCCACCGCCTGCACGACGAGGGTGATCGCACCCGTGTCGGGGTCGGCGTCCGCGACGGTGAGCGGGATCCGCTCGTTGTCGCGGAGCGGGCGCACGATGACGAACTGGCCGGGCCGCCAGTGGGTCGCCACCCGCGGGGCCAGCACCCGCAGGCGGGTGACGTCCGGGGCGACGATCTCGGTCTCGAGCACGCGGTACATGCGCTCCCCTTTCGCAGGCGAGTCTGACCTGCCGGCGCCGGCTCTGGCTAGGCCGATCGACCCGCTCGCAAGGGGCGCATGGCCCCGACGCGAGGCGCTGCCTGACCCGCCCCCAGCGCTGTGCGGTTGCAGTCTGACTGAACATTCAGTCATAATACTGTACATGCGTACAGTCACTGCAGACGACCGCACCGCCCGCGCGCGCATCCGTGACGCCGCCATCGCGCGCTTCGCCGCTGACGGCGTGGCCGCCACGAGCGTGCGGTCCATCGCAGAGAACGCCGGCGTGTCACCGGCGCTGGTCATCCACCACTTCGGCACGAAGGAGGCCCTGCGGGCGGCGTGTGACCGCCACGTCGCCGCCGTGATCCGCGAGCGCAAGCTCGCCGCCGCTGAGGCGGGTCCGCAGCTCGATCCGCTCGCGGCGCTGCGCGAGCACCCCGACGAGCCGCCGCTGCTGCGCTACCTCGCACGCACGCTGGTGGACGGAACTGCGGAGGTGGCCGCGCTGGTGGACGAGCTCGTGGCCGACGCCGTGGAGTACATGGCCGTGGGCGTGGAGTCAGGGATGCTCAAGCCGAGCGACCACCCCCGCGAGCGTGCCGCGGTCCTGACGGTGTGGTCTCTCGGTGCG
The DNA here is from genome assembly GCA_007119305.1 of Nitriliruptorales bacterium. Lineage (GTDB taxonomy): Bacteria > Actinomycetota > Nitriliruptoria > Euzebyales > Egibacteraceae > SKPY01. Next base: position 3,360 of record SKPY01000502.1, on the reverse strand, counting down.
CTCGTGCTGCACGAGCACCTCGATCGTCTGCTCGGCACCGACCTCACCGGGCCTGCCAGCGGCACCTTCCGCTACGCCCTTCCGGCCACGGAGCTCCTCACCTACGGGCTCCTGCCAGAGGAGATCTACATGCGCGTGCGTGACGCGCTGGGCGCGCTGACGGAGGCGGGTTCATGACCACCGACGTCGTGATCCGCACCCATGCGCTGGTCAAGGACTACGGGCGGACCCGCGCCCTGGCGGGGCTGGACCTCGAGGTCCGGCGCGGCGAGATCTTCGGCTTCATCGGACCGAACGGGGCCGGCAAGTCCACCACGATCCGGGTGCTGCTCGACCTGCTGCGTCCGACGGCCGGCCGCGCCGAGGTGCTCGGGCAGGATCCGCGTGCCGGCGGTGCGGCGCTGCGAGCACGGATCGGCTATCTGCCCGGCGAGCTGGCGCTGAAGGGCCGCCAGACGGCAGGCAGCCTGCTCCAGACCCTCGCGCGTCTGCGTGGTGGCGCCGGTGCGAAGCGCATCCGCCCGCTCGCCGAGCGCTTCGGCCTTGACCTGGAGCGGCCCATCCGGGGGTTGTCGAAGGGCAACAAGCAGAAGGTCGGCGTCGTGCAGGCGTTCATGCACGAGCCTGAGCTGCTCATCCTCGACGAGCCGACCAGCGGCCTCGACCCGCTGCTCCAGCGGGAGTTCCTCGAGCTCGTGCTCGAGGCTCGTGCGCGGGGCGCGACCGTGTTCATGTCGTCGCACGTGCTGAGCGAGGTGGAGGACGTCGCTGCGCGCGTCGGCATCATCCGGCAGGGACAGATGGTCGACGTGGATGACGTCGCCACGCTCCGCCACCACGCGGGTCAGCTCATCACGCTCACCTTCGCCGAGCCTGTCGGGCCGGAGGCGTTCGCAGCGCTCCCGGCGGTCGAGAACCTCAGCCTCGAGGGGTGCACGCTGAGGTGTCTGCTGCACGGGGAGCCCGATGCGCTGCTGAAGGCCGCGGCGCGCCACCACGTGGTGGCGTGGTCCGCAGAGAACCGTGAGCTCGAGGACCTGTTCCTGGACTACTACCGCGTTCCTCCCGAGGAGCTGGACAGCGCCGCGGAGGAGGCGAGCGCACATGCTCGCTGACCGGCTGCCCGTCCTGTCGTCGCTGCTGCGCGAGCGGCGCCGCAGCCTTGTGCTGTGGGCCATCGCGCTGGCGGCCATCAACGCGACGTACGTGGCGTTCTGGCCGGCGATGGGCGCCGGCGAGGAGATGCAGGCCCTCGTGGAGAACATGCCGGAGGGTCTGGTGCAGGCCCTGGGCTACGACGCCATCGGCACCCCGACGGGCTACCTGGAGTCGACGGTGTTCGGCCTGCTCGCCCCCGCGCTGCTGCTCGTGTTCGCCATCGGCGCGGGGGCACGGCTGCTCGCCGGCGAGGAGGAGGACGGCACGCTCGAGCTCGAGCTGGCCCATCCGATCGCGCGCCGGCGGGTGGTGGCCGAGCGCCTCGGCACGCTCGTGGTCACGGTGGTGGCGCTGGTGGCGGTGACGACGGCGGTCGTCCTCGCGCTCGTCGCGGCCGTCGACATGGACGTCGCGGCCTCGGCGATCGTGGCGACCGCTGCCGGACTGCTGCTGCTCGTGCTCGGGTTCGGCCTCGTGGCGTTCGGTCTCGGCGCGCTCACCGGGCGGCACGGGGTCGCGCTCGGGGTCGCCGGTGGCCTGGCGGTGCTCGCCTACGTCACCGACGCGCTCGCGGCGCTGGTCGACTGGGGGCGTTGGCTGGAGGCCTTCTCGCCGTTCTCGTGGTATCTCGGCCCGGACCCCCTCACCACCGGGTGGCACGCAGGCAGCCTGGCGGCGCTCGCCGCCATCAGCGTCGTCGCAGCGCTCGTGGCGCTGGTCGCGTTCGACCGTCGCGACGTCGGCGTCTGACCCGTCCGGCGCCAGCGCCGGGCCGAGGGCCTTCCGGTCTGGCCGAGGGGGCCATCCGGCCCGACAAGGCAGGCCCGTGCGCACTGGTGCCGCCGGGCCGCCGTCCGACATGCTGGCCCGACAGCGACACCCACCGAGGGGAGCAGCCTTGGCGTACTTCGTGACCGGCGGCACCGGCTTCGTGGGCCGTCATCTCGTGGACCGGCTGGCGGCACGGGGGGAGCGCATCCACGTGCTCGTCCCCGACGGCGAGGAGAAGATGTTCGCCGACCTCGCCCAGCGCTGGAGTGCCGCGCAGGTGGTTGCGTTGCGTGGTGACGTGACCACCCCGTGGCTCGGGCTGAGCTCCGACGACCTCGCGCGCCTCGAAGGGGTCGAGCACGTCTTCCATCTGGCTGCCGTCCGCGATCCGCAGGCCGATCCGGTCCGCATGCGTGCAGTCAACCTCGACGGCACCAACCACCTGCTCGACACCGCCGAGAAGGTGGGCGCAGGCCGCGTGCACATCCTCAGCACCGTCGGTGTGGCCGGCTCCTACCCCGGCCGCTTCCGCGAGGAGATGCTCATCGAGGCCCGCGGGCTGGAGAACACCTACTTCCGCACCCGGCACCGCGCCGAGCAGGTCGTGCGCGACCGTTGCGAGCTGCCCTGGCGGGTGTACCGCACCGGGATCGTCGTGGGTCACTCGCGGACCGGCGAAGCGCTGCGTGCAGACGGGCTCTACCACCTGTTCCCGACGATCAAGCGCCTCGCCGTGCTGCCGAGCTGGTTGCGTCTGATCGGGGTCGACGGGGGCCGCGTCCATGTCGTGCCGGTGGACTTCGTCGCCGACGCCATCGACCACATCGCGCACGCCGACGGCTGGGACGGGGCGACCTTCCACCTCGTCGACCGGGACCCACCGACCCTCGGGCGGGTGGTGGACGCGCTGTCACGTGCTGCTGGGGGACCACGCTTGCCCGTGCGCCTCGACGCCCGGGCGCTGCGGGTCGTACCCGGATCGGTGCGCACCGTCGCCGCAGCGCTTCCGCCGGTGCACCGCACCCGCAACGCGCTCCTGCACGGCCTCGGGATCCCGCGGCAGGCGCTCCTCGACCTGCTGAAGACCACCCGCTACGAGACCGAGAACACCCGGCGCGCGCTCGCCGGCACCGGCCTGCGCGTGCCCGACATCAGGACCTACGCCGACAAGCTGTGGCAGTACTGGGAGCGCGAGCTCGAGCAGCCCGTGCCGGGCGTCCTCGCCGAACTCGACCACTTCCGGGGACGGGTCGCGCTCGTCACCGGGGCGTCATCGGGCATCGGGCTCGAGACCGCGCGCCAGCTCGCCGCCCGGGGCTGTGCACTCATCCTCGTGGCGCTCGACGGGCTCGAGCCGGTCCGCGCCGAGCTCGCCGCCGCAGGCTGCGAGGTCTCCGCCTACGAGGCCAACCTCGCCGACCTCGACGACGT
>SKPY01000405.1 GCA_007119305.1 Nitriliruptorales bacterium | reverse complement strand
GCGAGCAGCCCAGCAACCGGAGGTCAGCGATGAAGGTGACGAAGTTCCCCCAGTCCTGCATCATCGTCGAGAAGTCCGACGGGGGCCGCGTGCTCGTCGACGCCGGCTCGGTCGCCATGGACGCCCACGCGTTCGACGACTTCGGGCCGATCGACGCCGCCGTGTACACCCACCGCCACCCCGACCACTTCGACGAGCGCAGCCTCGAGGTCCTGCTCGAGCGGGACATCCCCGTGTACGCCAACGCCGACGTGGTGAGCCTCATCGGTGGGGAGCGGGCGACCGAGGTGCGCGACGGGGAACGCTGCGAGGTCGCCGGGTTCGACGTGCTGCCGCGCGATCTGCCGCACGTGCCGATGGTCGACGGCGCCCAGGGGCCGCCCAACACGGGGTTCGTCTTCGACGGCACGTTCTTCCATCCCGGCGACGGCATCGCGATCGACGGGCTGCGGGTCGACGGCCTCGCGCTGCCGATCGCCGGGCCGAGCGTCAGCTTCCGCGATGCCTACGTCCTCGCCGAGCAGCTTGGAGCGCGCAAGCTCGTCCCCATCCACTACGACGTGTTCATCGCCGACCCCAACCTGTTCGCGGACAAGGCGGCGGCTCTGGCCGAGGTCGTCGTGCTCGACCCCGGCGAGTCCACCGACGTGTGAGCCCAGCGGGGCTGCAGGGCAGACGCGGCTCCCGCTAGGGTGACTGCGCATCCGCGCCCCCGCTCAGTCGATCGAGGCCCCGATGACCGACGCGACACGATCGTCAGCGCTCGACGCGGTGATCTTCGACCTCGACGGGGTCATCACCGACACCGCGGAGTACCACTACCGCGGCTGGAAGCGCCTCGCCGACGAGCAGGGCTGGCCGTTCGACCGCGAGCGCAACGAGCAGCTGCGCGGCGTGTCGCGCATGGAGTCCCTCGACCTCATCCTCGGTGACCGGGAGCTCGACCCCGAGGAGAAGCTCGCGCTCGCGGACCGCAAGAACCGCTACTACGTCGAGTCGCTCGAGCAGGTCACCCCGCGCGACCTCCTGCCCGGTGCCCACGAGCTGCTCATGCAGTGCAAGCAGGCCGGGCTCAAGGTGGCGATCGGCTCGTCGAGCCGCAACGCCCGCAACGTGCTCGACCGGTTGCAGATCACCGACCTGTTCGATGCGATCAGCGACGGCAACTCCGTCGAGCGCGCGAAGCCCCAGCCCGACCTGTTCCTCCACGCCGCGGCGCAGCTCGGGGCTCCTCCGGCACGCTGCGCGGTCATCGAGGACGCCGAGTCGGGCGTCGCCGCCGCCCTGGCCGGCGGCATGCTCGCGGTGGGCATCGGTCCGCCCGAGCGCGTCGGTGCCGCGCACCTGCGCTACGACAACGTGGCTCAGGTCCGTCTGGAGGAGATCCTCGCCGCCGCTGCGCGGCGCTGACCGCCGGTCAGCCCTGCACGCAGGCCAGGGTCTGCTCGGCGATCTCCAGCTCCTCGTCGGTGGGCACGACCAGCACCGCGACGGCGCTGCCCTCGGCGTGGACGGCGAGGAGCTCGCCGTCGGCCCGCCGGTCGTTGCGGCCCGGGTCGAGCGTGACGCCGAAGCCGGCGAGCCCCCGGCACGCCTCCGCGCGCACGGTCGGGGAGTTCTCACCGATGCCTGCGGTGAACACGAGCGCGTCCACCCGACCGAGCACGGCCGCGTAGGCCCCCAGATACTTGCGCAACCGGTGGCAGAAGACCTCGAGCGCCAGGGTCGCGTCGGCGTCGCCGTCCCGGGCGCGCTGCTCGATGTGGCGCAGGTCGTTCGCCCCGCACAGCCCCTTGAGGCCGCTCTCACGGTTGAGCAGGCGTTCGACCTCGTCCGCCGACAGGCCGGCTTCGCGCATCAGGTGGAACACCACGGCGGGATCGAGGTCACCCGAGCGGGTCCCCATCACGAGCCCCTCGAGGGGGGACAGGCCCATCGACGTGTCGACGCTGCGGCCGCCCTCGATCGCGGTGACGCTCGCGCCGTTGCCCAGGTGGGCGGTGATGAGGTTGCACGCCTCGAGCGGTCGGCCCAGGTGCTCGGCGGCGCGGCGCGCGACGTAGGCGTGCGAGGTCCCGTGGAACCCGTAGCGGCGCACCCCGTAGTCGGTGTACAGCGACGCCGGCAGCGCATAGCGGTACGCGCGGGGCGGCAGGCTCTGGTGGAACGCGGTGTCGAACACCGCCACCTGGCGGACCTCGGGGAGGGCGGCCATCGCCACCTCGATCCCGAGCAGGTTGGCCGGGTTGTGCAGGGGAGCCAGCGGCACCTGGGCCTTGATCCCCGCGATCACCTGCCCGTCGATGACCGTCGGCGCGACGAAGGTCTCGCCGCCGTGGACGACGCGATGGCCGACGCCCACGAGGTCGCCGCCGAGCCCGGCGCGCTCCAGCGCATCGAGGATGCGCTCGAGCGCCTCGGCGTGGTCGGGCACGGGGTCGTCGGTGACCTCGCGGGCGGCGTCGCCGTCCGCCCCGCGCACCTGCAGGGCGGCGCGGCTCTCGGGTTCGCCGATGCGCTCGACGAGGCCCCACGCGAGCACCGACTCCGCTGCCATGTCGAACAGCTGGTACTTCACTGACGAGCTGCCGCAGTTCAGGACGAGCACGTGCACGCTCACGCCTCCTGTGCCTGGATGGCGGTGATGGCCACGGTGTTGACGATGTCGGTGACCAGGCAGCCCCGCGACAGGTCGTTGACCGGCTTGTTCAGGCCCTGCAGGACCGGGCCGATGGCAACCGCGCCGGCGGTGCGCTGCACCGCCTTGTACGTGTTGTTGCCGGTGTTCAGGTCGGGGAAGATGAACACCGTCGCGTGCCCGGCGACCTCGCTGCCCGGCATCTTCGCCTCGGCCACGCTGGCGTCGACGGCCGCGTCGTACTGGATGGGCCCGTCGATCTTGAGGTCCGGCCGGCGCTCCCGTGCGAGCCTGGTGGCCTCGCGGACCTTCTCGACCTCCTCGCCCTTGCCGGATTCCCCGGTCGAGTAGGACAGCATGGCCACGACGGGCTCGATGCCGAACTGCGCGGCCGTCTCCGCGGAGCTGAGCGCGATGTCGGCGAGCTGCTCGGCGTCGGGGTTCGGGTTGACCGCACAGTCGCCGTAGACGACGACGCGGTCGGGCAGGCACATGAAGAACACGCTCGACACGATCGAGATGCCCGGCTTCGTGCGGATGAACTCGAAGGCGGGTCGGATGGTGTGCCCCGTCGTGTGCGCGGCGCCGGACACCATCCCGTCGCACAGCCCCTCGTGCACCATCATCGTGCCGAAGTAGCCGACGTCGTGCATCGCCTCCTCCGCGAACCGCTCCTTCACGCCCTTGTGGGCGCGCAGCTCGAGGTAGCGGGCGATGAACCGCTCGCGCAGGGGGCTGGTCGCCGGATCCACCACCGGGATGTCAGCGACGTCGACGCTGAGCGCCGTCGCGCGGGCGCTGACCGCGGCCTCGTCCCCGAGGAGCGTGAGGTCGCAGACCCCCCTGCGCTGCAGCAACCCCGCTGCCCGCAGGATGCGGTCGTCCGTCCCCTCGGGCAGGACGATGTGCCTGCGGTCGGCGCGCGCCCGTTCGATGAGCTCGTACTCGAACATCAGCGGCGTCACCCGCTGGGAGCGGGTCACCGCGATCCGCGCCTCGAGCTCCTCGAGGTCGACGTGCTCCTCGAACAGCCCGAGCGCCGTGGCGATCTTGCGCTCGTTGGTGGGCCGGATGACCGGGCGGACCTGATGGACCGCCTGGGCGGTGGTGTAGGTGTCGGTGTCCACGAGGAACACGGGCGTCGTCGCGTCATGCAGCCCGTCGAGCAGGCGGATGATGCGGGGATCGGGCGTGAGGCCACCGGACAGCAGCAGGCCGGCGACCTCCGGATAGGTGGACGCGCACCGGGCGGCGATGCTGCCCACGATGACGTCAGCCCGGTCCCCGGGGGTGATGAGCAGGGTCCCGTCGCTGATGTAGTCGAGGACGTTGGGCAGGGTCATCGCGGCGACCTTCGTGTCGGTGACCTCCCGGGTGAGGTCGCCCGTCTCGCCGCGGACGTGCCGTCCACCCAGGCTCTCCACGACCTCGCCCACCGTGGGCGCGGACAGCAGGGGCACCTCGGGCAGGCAGTAGATCGGCTCGTGGTCGGGCAGCGCATCGAGCGTCTTCGCGACGTCGGTGAGGTCTTCGGGCGCGATTCGGTTGACGACCGTGACGGCCAACGTGCAGCCCTCTGCCACGAGGGATTCGCGGGCGAGGCGCACCGCGTCGATGACCGCGCCCCCGTCCTTGCCCCTGCCGTTGACGAGGGCGACGACCGGCGCGGCGAGGTGGTTCGCCACGTGCACGTTGAACTCGAACTCGAGCGCTGCGGACATGCCGGTGTAGTCGGTGCCGTCGCACAGGATGAAGTCGCAGCGGCGCTCGAGCGCCTTGTAGCTGTCGAGGATCCCGGTGAAGAGCTCGTCGGTGCGGCCGGTGGCGTGCAGCTCGGCGACCTCGTCGGCGGTGTAGGCGTAGCAGTCGTCGTAGTCGAGGCCGAGCTGGTAGCGCTCGGTCGCGAGCTCGATGCGGAAGTCGCGTTGCGGCCCCGACGGGATCACCGGGCGGAAGTAGCCGAGACGGTCGATCCGCCGCGACAGCAGCTCCAGCAGGCCCAGGGTGACGACCGACTTGCCGCCGGCGGGCTCGAGCGAGGCGAGGTAGAGGTTCCGGGCCATGGGGCGGTCCTCAGTGTGGGCAACACGAACGTGCGGCACCTGCGGGTGCAGCGCCTGTGTTGATGCTAGAGGTCCGACCCGGCCCCTTACCCGGTCCACAAGGCCCGGTACCGACCCGACGGATGGACCCCTCCGGCGTGCTGCTCGGGCCCGCGCGACGGCTACGATCCCGCCGGTGTCGACCGAAGGGTCCCACGATGCAGAGGTTGTTCGCCGTGGACGGCAAGTCCGTCCTCGTCACGGGCGGTTCCCGCGGGATCGGGCGCATGATCGCGCAGGCCTTCGTCGAGGCGGGCGCGCGGGTCTACATCTCGTCGCGCAAGGCCGAGGTCTGCGAGCAGGTCGCAGGGGAGCTGTCGGCCGGCGGCACGTGCGTGGCCTTGCCGGCCGACCTGTCCACCGAGGCGGAGGCCAACCGCCTCGCCGCCGCCGTGGCCGACCGGGAGGACGCCCTCGACGTGCTCGTGAACAACGCCGGCGCCACGTGGGGCGCCCCGTTGGCGGACTACCCCGACAGCGGCTGGGACAAGGTGCTCGCCGTGAACCTCAAGGGACCGTTCCACCTGACCCGCGCCTGCCTGCCGCTGCTGGAGCGGGCCGCGAGCGCTGCCGACCCCGCCCGCGTCATCAACATCGGCTCGATCGACGGGCTGCGCGTACCGCTGCTGGAGACCTACGCGTACTCGGCGAGCAAGGCGGGGCTGCACCACCTGACGCGCGTGCTCGCCCAGCAGCTCGCCGGGCGGCGCATCACGGTGAACGCGGTGGCGCCCGGACCGTTCGAGAGCAAGATGATGGCGGCCACGCTGGAGCAGTTCGGGGACGCGATCAGGGACGCCTGCCCGCTGGGCCGCATCGGCGCGCCCGAGGACATGGCCGGCGTCGCCATCTACCTCGCGTCGCGCGCCGCGGCCTACGTCACCGGCCAGGTCATCGCCGTGGACGGGGGGCTGTCGACCCGCCCGTGAGCGTGCCGCGGTGACGATGAGCCTGCTGGCCAGCCTCGGGGCCGCCCTCGGCTACGGGGTCGGGGACTTCCTGGGCGGCCTGATGAGCCGTCGCTACGGAGTGCTGCGGGTGCTCGTCCTCGGCCAGTCGGCTGGTCTTGCGGGCGTCGCCACGGCGGCGCTCGTCCTCGCGGGCCCCGCGCCGGCGGGCACGGACCTGGGCTGGGGCGCGCTCGCCGGGCTGGCG
>SKPY01000437.1 GCA_007119305.1 Nitriliruptorales bacterium | reverse complement strand
GTCACGCGCAGCTCGCCGAACAGCGCGGCCTGGTCGAGGTCGACGAGCTCGAACTTGTACAGCTCGAGCAGGGCGAGGAAGAAGACCACGATCTCGATGCGGTGGCGACAGCCCGCGGACAGCTCACGGAAGGTCGCGGCGCCCCCCGCCCGGTCGAGCTCGTCGATCACCATCTCGGCAGCCTCCCGCACCGTCATGCGCACCGGTTGCAGGTGGCTGGTGTCCACGGTCGGCTGCGGCTTCTCCGCAAGCGCCCGGGCGGCGAGCAGGGCGAGGTCGTCGGCGCCCACCGGAAGCGCGACGGCGGGGGTGAGCGACGTGAACGGCGCCTCGAGACCGACCTCACGGGGCACATAGCCGTCGTGGGCGGCCAGGCGCTCGCGGAAGGCCGCCGCCGCTTCCTTGAACGTGCGGTAGTCGAGCAGCCGCGCGTACAGCAGATCGCGAGCCTCGAGCGCGAGGTCCTCGAGGTCGGGATCCTCCTCCACCGGCAGGAGCCGCGCCGCCTTGATCTCGAGCAGCGTGGCCGCGACGACGAGGAACTCCGTCGTCACCTCGAGATCGAGCACCGTCATCCTGCGCACGACGGCGATGTAGTCGTCGGTGATCTGCGCGAGCGGGATCTCGTAGATGTCCAGCTTGCGGCGCGCGATCAGCTGCAGGAGCAGGTCGAACGGCCCTTCGAACGAGCCGACCGACACGGTGTAGGTGGAGGGCATACGGTCCGCAGTGTAGTCGGTGCCGGTGGGATTCCCCGTGAGCGCCCCGCGCCTCACGTGACGCGGTGCAGGACGGTCGGCGGGGCGGGCACCGGCTCGTCGGACAGGGTGAGCACGTCGGCGAGGCGGCGCGCCGCCCGGTCCGCGTCCTCGTCGCGGCGGGCGTGGATCGTGACGAACGGGCTCGTGGCGTTTACCGCGTCGCCGATGGCGACGTGCACGTCGACTCCCACCGCGGGGTCCACGGGATCCTGCTTGCGGGCACGGCCCGCGCCGAGCGCCGCGACCACCTCGCCGACCGCGCGTGCCGGCAGGGCCGCCACGTGGCCCGTGCGCCCCACCGCCACCGCACGCCGCACAGGCGCGTGCGGGAGCACCTCCTCGGGCCGGTCGCACACGGCCGGATCACCGCCCTGCGCGCTGACCATCGCCCGCAAGCGCTCCAGCGCCGCCCCGGAGGACCACTGGGCCGTGAGCTCGGCGCGCAGCGCCTCGGAGGGCACGGCGCCCTCGCCGCGGGCCACCGACAGGGCGGTTGCCGCGAGCTCCAGGGCGACCTCGGCGAGACGCCCGGTCGGCCCGGTGGACAGCAGCTGCACCGCTTCGGCGACCTCGAGCCCGTTGCCGAGACGCCGGCCGAGCGGCTGGTCCATCGCCGTGACGAGCGCCACGCAGTTCCGCCCGGCGGCGACCCCGATGCGCACGCACACGCCCGCGAGGATCTCGGCCTCTGCGGCGGTGGGCATGAACGCCCCGTCCCCGGCCTTCACGTCGAGCACGATCGTGCCGGCGCCCGCGGCCAGCTTCTTGCTCATGACGCTGGAGGCGATGAGGGCGGTCGACGCGACCGTGCCGGTCACGTCGCGCAGGGCGTACAGCGCCGCGTCGGCAGGCACGAGCCGCTGGGTCTGGGCGGCCACGACGCAGCCGACCTCGCGGGCGATCCGCAGCAGCTCGTCAGGCTCCAGGCCGACGCGCATGCCGGGGATGGCCTCCAGCTTGTCCAGGGTCCCGCCGGTGTGGCCGAGGCCGCGTCCGGACAGCTTGACGACCTGCGCGTCGCACGCGGCGAGCAGCGGCGCCACGATCAGGGTCGTGCCGTCGCCGACCCCGCCCGTGGAGTGCTTGTCGATGGTCGGGCCGGACAGCCCGGACAGGTCGAGGAGGTCACCCGACTCCACGAGCACCCGGGTGAGGGCGAGCGCCTCGTCCTCGGTGAAGCCGTTGAGCATGCCCGCCATCAGGAACGCGGCCATCTGCCCCTCGGACACGGGGCCGTCGCCGCGTTCGACGGTCTCGAGGTAGCCCTGCACGAGCCACGCGAGGGCGTCCTCGTCCAGGCTGCCGCCGTCGCGCTTGGCCCCGATGAGGTCGGCGGCGCGGTAGGCGTTCACGACGAGGCGGCGCAGCGGACGCACTGCACCGACAGCGGGCGTGCCTCCAGCCGCTCCTCGCTGATGGGGTTGCCGCAGGTCTCGCAGGACCCGTAGGTCCCGGCGTCCATCTTGCGCAGCGCGGCGTTGACGTCGGCAAGCCGTTCGCGAGCGCTGTCGATGAACGCGAGGATCTCGCTGCGCTCCGCGGTCGCGGCTGCGGAGTCGGCGAAGTTGTCGTCGATGCCCTCGATCGGCTCGACCCGTTCCGAGTCGGGGTCGGCGCCGTAGCGTTCGAGCTCGGCGATCGCGCTCGCGCGCTCTTCCTCCAGCACCTTGCGCAGGCGCTCCAGCTGCTGTGCGTCCATGGTCGTCGCTCCTTGTTCGGCGTCCGGTTCAGCCGACGGTCGCGCGCGGATGTGACTCGTCGTACACGCTGCGCAGGCGGCCCTGGCTGACCAGCGTGTACACCTGCGTCGTACTCACTGTTGCGTGCCCCAGCAGCTCCTGCACCACACGCACGTCCGCTCCCCCTTCGAGGAGGTGCGTCGCGAACGAGTGGCGCAGCGTGTGCGGGCTCACGCGTGCGCCGAGCCCGACAGCCTCGGCGTGCTTCTTGATGATCTTCCAGCCGCCCTGCCGGGACAGCCGGCCCCCGCGCTGGTTGCAGAACAGCGCCGGGCTCCGCGGAGCGTACGCGGGCCGACCCCGGACGAGCCAGGCGTCGAGCGCCGCGCCTGCAGGCCGGCCCATGTGCACGCGCCGCTCCTTGTCGCCCTTGCCGCGGCAGCGCACGACGAGGTCCTCGGTGTCGATGTCGTCCACGTCGAGGTCGACCAGCTCGGTGATCCGCAGGCCCGAGGCGTACAGCAGCTCGAGCATCGCCCGATCGCGCAACGCGACCGGTTCGTCTCCCGTCGGCGCCGCCAGCAGACGGCCGACCTGCTCGGCGGACAGCGCCTTCGGCAGCGACCGGCGCAGCTGCGGGCCGCTCACCTCCTCGGACGGGTCGTGCTCCGTCAAGCCTTCGCGCACGAGGAAGCGGTGGAAGCCCCGCACGGCGACGAGCGTGCGCGCCACGGTCGCCGGGGCGTAGCGGGTCCCCCGGGGGGTGCGCTGCGCCCGCAGCCACGCCACGAACGCCGCGACGTCCTCAGCGACGACGTCGAGCGAGCCGCCGATCCCGACCTGCCCGAGGTACGTGCCGTAGAGCTCGAGGTCACGCCGGTACGCCGCGAGGCTGTGCGTCGACAGCCCGCGCTCCACCGCGAGGTAGTCGAGGTAGCGCTCCGCGTGCGCTGGCAGCGCCAACGTGGCTCATCCCTTCGTGCGTGCCCGGCAGGTGGGCCAGGCGCAGGCCTGGCCCCGGTCATCCCAGATCCCAGACATCCTCGAGATCGACTGCCTGCAGACCGTGGGCGTCGGCAACCCCCGGCTCGACGACCGCTCCCTGCGTGACGTTGACGCCACGGGCGAAGCCGGGATCGTCGCTTGCCGCCTCCCTCACGCCGGCTTCACACAGCCGCATCACGTACGGCAGGGTCGCGTTCGTGAGGGCGTAGGTGGAGGTCCGCGGCACCGCGCCGGGCATGTTGCCCACGCAGTAGTGTACCACCCCGTGCTTGACATAAGTCGGCTCGGTGTGGGTGGTCATCGCGCTCGTCTCGGCGCAGCCGCCCTGGTCGATCGAGATGTCGACCAGCACCGAGCCCGGCTGCATGGAGGCGACCATCTCCTCGCTGATGACCACCGGCGCCCGCGCCCCCGGCACGAGCACCGCGCCGATGACGAGGTCCGCGGCGGCGACCTGCTCCTCCAACGTGAGCCGGTTCGACGTCAGCGTCGTGATGCGGCCCTTGTGCACGCTGTCGATGTAGCGCAGCTTGCCCACGTTCAGGTCGAGGCTCGCGACGTTGGCCTCCATGCCGGTGGCGATCCAGGCCGCGTTGCGGCCCGCCGTGCCCGCCCCGATCACGACCACGTGCGCCGGCAGCACCCCGGACACCCCGCCCATCAGCACCCCCCGACCGCCCGACGACGCCTGCAGCGCAGCCGCGCCGACTTGCGGCGCCATGCGGCCCGCCACCTCGCTCATCGGTGCGAGCAGGGGAAGCCCGCCGTCGCGCCCGACGACGGTCTCATAGGCGAGCGCGGTGCAGCCTGACGCCACGAGCGCGTCGGTGAGGTCCTTCGACGCGGCGAGGTGCAGGAAGGTGAACAGCGTGAGGTCGGGACGCAGGTGACCGAACTCGGACGCGATCGGCTCCTTGACCTTCAGCACGAGGTCCGCCGCGTCCCACAGCTCCGCTGCGCCGGCGACGATCCGGGCCCCCGCCCGTTCGAACTCGGCATCCGCCAGCGAGGAGCCGTGTCCTGCCCCGGCCTCGACGAGCACCTCGTGGCCGGCCACCGCGAGCTCGCGGACCCCGGCGGGGGTGATCGCCACCCGGTACTCGGCTTCCTTGACCTCCGTCGGCACGCCTACGCGCATCCCCTCGCCTTCCGTGTGGCTGCAGACCCGAGTCTAGGGGCCCCGGGGGCCGGCGCGGTGGGTTGCGGCAGCCGTAGGGTGGGGCGGCGTGTCGACCCCAATCGCCTTCCGTGCCCTCTCCGTGCCTGCCTACCGCCACGTGTTCATCGGCTCCGGGCTGTCCAACGTCGGCACGTGGATGCACCGTGTGGCCGTCGACTGGCTGGTCTACCAGCAGACGGGGTCGCTGGCCTGGGTGGGCCTCGTGTCGTTCGCCCAGTTCGCGCCGCTCGCGCTCCTCGGCCCGCTCGGCGGCGTGCTCGCGGATCGCTTCGACCGGGTTCGCCTGCTGGCTGCGGCCCAGGCGTTCATGATGCTGGTGGCCCTGGGCCTGACCGCCGCGGAGATCGCAGGCGTGGCAGGCCCGGGCGTGCTGCTCGCAGCGAGTCTCGGGCTGGGACTCGGCTTCGCCGTCGCGGCCCCCTCCTGGCAGGCGACGATCCCGCGTCTCGTGGCCCCCGAGATGCTCACCAGCGCGATCGCCCTGAACTCCACGAAGATGTCGCTCGCACGCATCGCCGGTCCCGCGGCGGGCGGGCTGCTGCTGGCACAGGTCGGCGCAGCCGGGGTGTTCGCGGTCAACGCCCTCAGCTACGTCGCGGTCCTCACCGCGCTGTGGGCGCTGGCCCGCCTGGTGGAGGCGGCGCCCAGCCGCGGCGGCCGGGAAGGGGTGCACCGCCAGCTGACCGAAGGCGTCCGCTACGCGGCGCACGATCCCGTCATCCGCTGGCTGCTCATCGGCGTCCTCGCGGTGAGCTTCGTCGCCACGCCACTCATCGCCCTGCTGCCCGCGTACGCGCACGACGTCCTCGGCGGGGACGCGTCCACCCTTGGTCTGCTGACCGCCGCGCTGGGTGCCGGTGCGCTCGTCGGCTCGCTGCTGCTCGCGCAGCTCGGAGACCGCGTCGCGACGCCGGCGCTCGTCGGGGGCTCGATCGTCGCCCTCGCCGGCCTGACGGCCGCGGTCGGCGTCGCCCCTGGGCTGGCGCTCACCGCTGCCGCGGTCCTCGGCACCGGCTTGTGCCGGCTGGGGACGGTGGCGGCGTCCAACACCCGGCTGCAGGCGCGCGCGGACGACCGCTACCGCGGCCGTGTCATGGGCCTGTTCATGCTCGGCTTCGGTGCCGCCTACCCGGTCGGCGCGCTGCTCGTCGGCACGCTCGCCGACCTGTGGGGCGTCCAGGCCGTGACGCTGGGCATGGGCGCGCTCACCGGCAGCGTCGGCCTCACCGTGTGGCGACGCCTCGCCGCCCACGCCCCCGCACCCGCCGCGGAGCCCG
>SKPY01000327.1 GCA_007119305.1 Nitriliruptorales bacterium | reverse complement strand
GAGACCTGATCCGTGGCCCTTCGGGGATCCGGGCGCAGGCGCTCGAGCGCGACGGCACGCTCGTGGACGACTTCCGGATCACGCGCTGCGGGGCGGTGGTCAACGTCCGCAACGCCCCGTCGCCGGCTGCGACCTCGGCGCTGGCCATCGCCGAGGTGCTGGCCGGCGTCGTCCTCGACGGGGATGCCCTCCCGGGCTCCGCCTCGGCGGCATGAGCATGGTCTGGGGCGACTAGAGGACCCTGCGACATCCCGGCAGCCGGACTCCGCGCGGCGGGTACCGGGCCGCACCGGATTTTATATGATACGTCCGCAGGAGCGATGCGGGTGCCGCATCCGCCAGCGCCGGCAGGGCGGATCGGCGGGTTTCGACAACGGAAGGGTGATCCATGGCAGCGCACGAGCTCGCGTATTCGACGGTCACTGACCTGGCAGCCCGGATCCGACGGCGGGAGCTCTCGCCGGTGGAGGTGATCGATGCGACCATCGCTCGGATCGAGGCTCGCAACCCGAGCATCAACGCCTTCATCTACGAAGGCTTCGACGACGCGCGACAAGCGGCGAAGGAGGCAGAGCAGGCAGTTGTCTCCGGTGGTGAGCTCGGGCCGCTGCACGGTGTCCCGACTGCCATCAAGGACCTGTTCGACTTCAAACCGGGATGGCCGGCAACGTTCGGCGGGGTCAGAGCGTTCAAGGACTTCATCGCTGATTTCTGGTGCGTCTTCGCCGAGCGGGTCGAGGCCGCGGGGGCGATCATCGTCGGCAAGACCAACAGCCCGGTCATGGGATTCCGCGGGACCTGCGACAACCCGCTGTACGGCCCCAGCCGCAACCCGTTCGACGTGGACCGCAATGCCGGAGGCTCTTCGGGTGGCAGCGCGGCGGCGGTCGCCGACGGCCTCGTGCCATTCGCAGAAGGCACTGACGGCGGGGGGTCGATCCGGATCCCCGCCGCTTGGTGCGGTCTGTACGGCTACAAGGCGTCGTTCGGGCGTGTTCCGTTAGTTGTGCGACCGAACGCCTTCGGCAACACGATGCCGTTCATCTTCGAGGGCCCGCTCACACGCAACGTCGAGGACGCTGCGCTCGCCTTGAACGCACTGGCGGGCTACGACGCGCGAGACCCCTTCAGCCTCGACGAGACGCACGACTTCACCGGTGCCGTGCGCCGATCGGTTGCAGGGATGAAGATCGCCTACAGCCCCGACTTCGGGGTGTACCCGGTCGATCGCCGCGTGGCCGGCGTCGTGGCCGACGCGGTGCGGGCGTTCGACGAGGCGGGAGCGCACGTGTCCGAGATCGCCTTCGAGCTGCCCTACGACCACAACGAGCTGAGCGACCTGTGGTGCCGGCAGATCATGCTCGTGAACCTCAGCACGTTCGAGAACCTCAAGAACCTCGGCACGGATCTGCTTGCCGACCACCGCGACGACTTCCCGCAGCAGTACCTGCGCTGGATTGATGCCGCCTACGAGATGACGCCGGTGGACATCAACCGCGACTACGTCATGCGCACGGAGGTCTATGACGCAATCGAGACGGTATTCGAGTCGTACGACCTCATCGTCACGCCGACCCTCGCAGTGCTGCCAGTCGAGAATGCGGACGACGGGAACACGACCGGGCCCTCAGAGGTCGAGGGTCAGTCAGTCGACGAGCTCATCGGGTGGTGCATGACCTACTTCACGAACTTCACCGGTCACCCCTCAGCCTCGATCCCCGCTGGGCTCGCCGACGGGTTGCCGGTAGGCATGCAGCTGATCGGTCGGCGCTACGCTGACGCGGACGTGCTCGCGGCGAGTGCCGCGTTCGAGCGTATGCGCCCCTGGCAGCACACTTACGAGCGCTGCGCGAATCGGATGTGACCGACCGACTCGGAGCTGGGCCATCGGGTCAGCTCCGACACCGTTAGAGGATCCCGTGGCGGGCGAAGACCTCGTCGACGGCATGTCCCGCGGCGAGCTCGGCACGCACCGTCGATTCGCCAGCAGCTTTCTCGCTGGCGCGGCGCACGGCTTCCTCGGAAGCAGCTCCTGGGATGGCGATCGCCCCCATGGCGTCGGCCATGACAAGATCCCCAGGTTCGATCCGAGCCTCGCCGACAGTGATTGCCACGCCGTGCTCGACGACTTCCTGGCGCCCGTCGGAGTCCAGCGGTGACGGGCCAGCGGCGAAGACCGGGAAGTCGAGAGCAGCGATCTCCTCGACGTCTCGCACGAGGCCGTCGGTGAGCACCCCGACCACACCGCGGGCCTGTGCGGCGATGCTGAGCAACTCACCCCACAGTCCCGAGCGCAGCTCTCCACCGGCCGCGACCACGACGACATCGCCAGGCTGCATCGCGGTGAACGCACGCAGGAGCTGCTCGTAGGGCTGTTCCGCGCGGCGGTCAACCGGCTCGGTGCGCAGGGTGAAGGCCCGTCCGGCGAGCCGCATGCCGTGCTGGAGCGGCCGGACCTGGGGCCCACAGAAGGTGTGGTGATGCCCCATCCCGTCAAGGACATCGCACAGGAGCGCAGTGTGGAGACGGGCGAGCTCGCAGACCAGGTTCATGATTGGGCCCTACCGCCCTGCAGCGCCGCGGCGGTGGTGACCGGGTTCGTCAACGTGCCGATCCCGTCGATGCTGCAGCGCACGATGTCGCCCGGCTTCGGGAACCGCTGGGGGATGCGGAAGCCGCCGGTACTCCATGGGGTCCCCGTCAAGAGCACGTCGCCGGGTTCGAGGGTTGTGCGTCGCGAGACGTGGGCGAGCAGGGCACGAACACCGAAGATCATCTCCGAGGTCGACGAGCTCTGGAGCATCTCACCAGAAACCTCTGTGCGCAAGCCCAGCGACTGCGGGTCCTCGAACGCCTCCGACGTCACCATACCGGCCCGAGGGGGCAGAACCCGTCGAAGGACTTGGCCCGCACCCAATGGCCTTCCGCAGCCTGGAGATCACGCGCGGAGACGTCGTTGCAGATCGTGTAACCGGCGACCACAGACAACGCGCCCCGCTCGTCGACATCGGAGCACCGACGGCGATCACGACCGCGAGCTCCACAAGTCGACTTCCTCGCGCAACTCGGGGTCGTCGGGGATCGGGGCTCCGCTGCCCACAAGCGCACTCGGGTGCTTGGTGAACTCGACGGGGCTCGACGGCTCGGACATTCCGGTCTCACGGCAGTGGTCCCGGTAGTTCAAGCCGATGCAGATGAGGTGAGAGGGGCGTGCGTTCGGCGGGTCGAGCCGCTCGGGCAGCGCTCGGGAGGGGCCCGCGGGGGCCATCCGTGCCAGCTCGACGAGGTCGCGACCCGCTTCGAGAGCCTGACGGAGGGGCGCCTCCACGAGGTGGAACGCGTCACAGACGACGACGCCCAGCTTCCCCCCGGAGACCGCGAGCTTCATCGGCCTGCCTCCCCTCCGTGCAGAAAACCCCGCTCCAGGGTCTTGATATTATAAAGTTGCCGCGGTAAAAGCAAAGCGCCGTGCTGCCAGCGGGAGGGAGACCATGCGCACGTCGATCTTCGCCTTCGCCACGGACCTTCACGACGAGGGCGTGGACACGGTGCTGGACGCCATCGCCGAGCGTGGCGGGGCGGAGGGGATCACCGTCGCTGCGTCCTACCACCACGGTCGGGACGTCTTCCCCCACAACCCTCGCCGCAAGGTGCACTTCCTGGAGGGCGGTGCGGTCTTCTTCCGACCGCAACCGTCGGCGTTCATCGGACAGATGGAGCCGCATGTCAGCGCGCTGGCTACCGAGCACGACGTGTTCGCCGATCTCCGCGCCGCGGCAGATGCCCGGGGCATGGAGCTGCACGCTTGGACGGTCTTCCTGCACAACACGACCCTTGGCACCCGCTATCCCGACTGTGCGGTGCGCAACGCCTTCGGCGATGTCTACGTCACAGACCTTTGCCCTGCCAACCCCGAGGTGCGCCGGTACGCGGTCAGCCTCGCCGCTGACCTAATGCGCTACGGCTTCGACAACGTGCTCGCCGAGTCACTGCACTACCATCCGCTCGAGCATGGCTTCCACCACGAGCGCTACTTCGTGGACCTCGGGGCCTCCGCGAGGTTTCTGCTCGGCCTGTGCTTCTGCGAGCACTGCCTCGAGCGGGCTCGGCAGCGCGGCATCGATGCGGATGCGGTGCAGTCGGCTGCACGCGAGCGGATCCAATCTGCGTTCGACGCTCCACCGGAGGACGAGGGCGTCGACGGCATCGACGAGGACGACGCTCGACGACTTGCTGACGGCGACCTCTCCGAGTACCTCGACATGCGCGCGGAGGCGGTGGCCACGCTCGCCGCCGACATCGCCTCGGTGGTGGACGAACGCGGTGGACGGTTCACGTTCATGGACCTGTCAGGTGCAGTGAAGGGCTACGCCACGGGACGACCAGAAGGGGATCCGGCACCGACGATCGCCTGGCGGCTCGGTGTCGATCTGGCCGCGCTCGCACAGGCCTGCCATGCCGTGCAGGCCATCGGGTACGCCGCAGACCCAGAACGGCTGCGGCTCGACCTGTCGGCCTACCTCGAGATCACGCGGGACGACGCCGACCTGTCCGTGGCACTGCGCCCGATGGCGCCCGACTGCGATGCGGCCGACAACCTCGCAGAGAAGCTCGCGCTGTGCCGGGATCTCGGGCTCGTCCGCGCCGACTTCTACCACTACGGCTTCATGCGCCTCTCGTCGCTGGACCTGATTCGCGCTGCGCTCAGGCGCTGAAGCGACGGAGCGCCCGTCCTGGTAAGCGTCCGGTGTGCTCGCCGTCGTCGACCACCGCAACGCCGTTGACGAACACGTACGGGATGCCGAAGGGCTTCTGGCACGGGTCCTCGTAGGTCGCGCGATCGATCACCGCGTCGGGGTCGAAGCACACGAGGTCGGCGGCCAGGCCCGGGCGCACGAGGCCACGGTCAGTGAACCCGAGCCGTAGGGCGGGCAGGGATGTCATCTTGCGCACCGCCTCCTCGATCCGCAGGAGTCCGAGCTCGCGGGCATAGTGGCCGAGATAGCGGGGGAAGGTCCCCCAGGCCCGAGGGTGCGGTCGGGCGCCGACGAGGATCCCGTCACTCCCGGCCATGTGCGCCGGGTGGGTCATGATTTCGCGCACGTTCTCCTCGTTGCCGATGTGCTCGATGCAGGACGTGCCGAGCTCCTCCTCGACGAGCAGCTCGCAGAGGAAGTCGATCGGCCGCTGGTCGGCGTCGATGGCCGCCTGCTGGATGTCGATCCCGACCAGGTGGGCGTTCTGCGGGTTCGCGATGCTGCTGATGACGATCGTGTTCCAGTCCACGGGCACACCCTGGAAGCCGTCGGACCCGGTCTCTTCGATCTCGACGCGCAGCCGCTCCCGCAGTCCTGGGTCCCGCAGACGCTCGAGCGACGCATCCTGCCCGCCGACATGGCACCAGCTTGGGAGAATCGAGTGCAGGTAGGTGCAGCCCGCCAGGTAGGGGTAGGAGTCCATCGTCACCTCAACCCCCTCCGCGCGTGCCCGGTCGATCATGGACAGGAGCTCAGGAGCACGTCCGGCATTCATCGGAAAGCCGAGATGCGCGTGAGCGTAGTGCAACGGCACGCCAGATCGGCGGGCGATCTCGATGCAGTCGGCGTAGGCCTCCAGGGCCTGGCTGCCGTAGTTGCGGTGGTGGGGGCAGTAGTAGCCCCCGTGGGTCGCGACGACTTCGCAGAGCGCGACGAGTTCGTCGTCGTCCGCGTACATCGCCGGCGCGTACGTCAACCCGGCGGACATGCCCACCGCGCCCTCGATGAGGCTCGTCGCGAGCAGATCGCGCATGCGGACCAGCTCTGTGTCGGTCGCTGGACGGTCCTCCATGCCGACCACGATCATGCGGATCGTGCCGTGGGGCGCGAGGTATGCGGCGTTGATCGCGATGCCTTCATCGAGGCGGTCGAGGTACTCGCCCACGGTGCGCCATCCCCAGTCGAAGCCCGGCGGGTCGTCGTTCCAGCCGCGAAGCTGCCGACACAGGTCTGACAGGACCTCGTCGGTTACGGGCGCGTAGCTCAGCCCGTCCTGGCCAAGGACGTCCAGGGTCACTCCCTGATGGACCTTGGCTTCGTGTGCGGGGTTGGCGAGCAGCTGCAGGTCGGAGTGCGAGTGCATGTCGATGAACCCGGGTGCGACCGCCAACCCGCTGACGTCCACGGTTCGAGCGGCAGGGAGATCCGCGAGCCGGCCCACGGCTGCGATGCGGTCACCGACGACGGCGACGTCCGCACGAAAGCCCGGGTTGCCGCTGCCGTCGATGACGATGCCGCCGTGCAGCAGGAGATCGACCATGCGGCTACTGCACCTCGTCGCCGGCCATGGCGAGCAGCTCTCGGGTCATGACCTCGTTGCCGGCGAGCAGACCGCCGTCGACACGCAGCACGGAACCCGAGATCCAGGCGGCGTCGTCGGAGCCCAGGAACAGCGCAGCCTTCGCGACGTCCTCGGGCTCCCCCACGCGCCCGAGCGGATACCACTTGACGAGCCGCTCGAAGACCACCGGGTCTCGCTCCACGCGCTCTTGCCAGATCGGGGTGCGAATCGTCCCTGGCGCGACCGCATTCGCCCGCACACCGTGGCGTCCGTAGCGCATCGCCACGCCTTTGGTGAAGTTCACGACGCCCGCTTTCGCGGCGCTGTAAGCCTCGTTGCCGAGCGCGCTGAGAGCGTTCACCGACGCGATGTTCACGATCGCCCCCGCCTGCCGTTCGATCATCGACGGCAGAACCGCCCGAGTGCAGAGGTACGTGCCCCGCAGGACCACACCCACGTCGTGATCCCAGGTATCCGGCTCGGTGAGCAGGATGTCGTCGCTGTCCGCGACCGCGGCGTTGTTCACGAGGACGTCGACCTGCTCGAACCGCTCCAGCGCGGCGCTGACGATGCGGTCGACATCGTGTGGATCGCTCACGTCACCGTGAACCGCCATGGCCTTCCCCCCGGACGACTCGATCGCCGCCGCGCTGTCGTGCGCTGCCGTCGCGTTCCAGTCCGCCACAACCACTCCGGCGCCTTCTTCGGCGAACTTTCTTGCCATGACCAGGCCGATCCCCGAGCCGCCGCCGGTGATGATCGCCACCTTGTCTGCGTACCGCATCGTCGCTCTCCTTCTCAGGTCGCCAGTTCGACCGCGTGTCGTGCCAGGACCATGTCGATCTCGGCGCGGCGGGTGTCGTCCAGTGGTGTCAGCGGTGGCAGCACCTCAGCGCTCGCCAGCACGCCGAGACGGGCGAGGGCGTGCTTCACGACCGCCGGATACTGGTCGGGGCCGAGGAGCAGCTCGATGATCAGCGGCAGTAGCCGATCGTAGTGATCACGGCCCGCGTCAGCTTCGCCGGCACGCGCGGCGTCGAACCAGCGGCGAGAGGCCTGTGGGAACACCTCTGGGGTGGCGGTGATCGCACCGGCGCAACCCCGGAGCACCTGATGGTGCATGACGTCGTCGGAGCCCGCGAGCAGCGTTGCGTCGCAGCGCTCGATGAGCGCCGGGATCTTGTCGATGTCCGTGTCCGTCACCTTCACGTGGTTGATGGTGGGATTATCCGAAACGATCGTTGTGAGAAGCTCAGGGGACATGGCGGTTTTCGTCGTCTGGGGGTTGTCGTAGACCATCACGGGCAGCTCGGTGCTTCGGGCCACGTTGCGGAAAAAGGAACGCAAGGCGGCAGGGGAGTTCGAGAAGTAGTAGGGGGCCGGCACCAGGAAGCCGGCGACGCCGGCGCGCTCCGCGTCCGCGATGTGCTCGGCGATGGTCTCCAGGCTCGTGCCGGAAACCCCGGCGATGACCGGTACCCGGTTGTCGACCGCCTCGACGAATGCGGCCAGGGCCTGCTTCCGCTGCGCCCGGGACATGCTCGGCCCTTCGCCGCAGCTGCCGCCGACGACCATGCCGTCGAGATACGCCACGGTGTGATCGACGAGGGCTGCGATCCCGTCGCCGTCGACCTTGCCGTCTCGAAACGGTGTGATCATCGGCGGAATCAAGCCTTCGAACCGTTCCATGCGTCCGTTCCTCGCTCCCGCCTTGCCTCTCGGAAAAACCCTAGACAGCGGAGAAAGCAATTTTATATTATGCGATCTCCAGTGAAAAGCCTCACATGGGAGGTGCGGGATTCATGGCAAGCACGTACGGAGCGGCAATCATCGGCGCGGGGTGGGTCTCAGGTGAGTACGTCAAGGCCTTTCGGGACCACCCGCAGACCAACCTGATCGGGATGTACAACCGCACGCCGGGCAAGGCCACTGCCCTGATGGAGTCTCACGGGGTCGACGCGCTGGAGTACGAGAGCATGGATGATCTGTTCAACGACGACCGGGTGCAGATCATCGCCTCGTGCACGACGCCCGACGTCCGCCCCGAGCACATCGTCCGTGCAGCTGAGACCGGGCGTCACGTGGTCATCGAGAAGCCCGTGGCCCTGACCCGTGAAGGGGTCGAGCAGATCCGCAAGGCGGTGACGACCGCCGGCGTGAAGTCAGTCACCTCGTACGTGCTTCGCTGGAACCCACAGCTCGAGACGATCAGGGCGCTCGTGGACGACGGCGTGGTCGGTGACCTCATCTACGCCGAGGCTGACTACTGGCACCCGGTGAAGAAGGACTACCCCTGCTACGACTGGATCGTCGGCAAGGAGATCGGCGGCAGCGCGTTCATCGCTGCCGGCGTGCACGCGGTCGACTCCATCCGCTGGCTGGGCGGTGAGGTCGTCGAGGTCTCGGCCTTCTCCGCCGGACCCAAGAAGAACCTCGACTACACCTACGACCCCGTGGTCGTGGCGTCGCTGAAGTTCGAGAACGGTGCCGTCGGGAAGCTGTCCACGGTGCTCGACGCCGAGACCCCCTACATCTTCAACACGAGGTTCTTCGGCACCGAGGGGACGATCCAGAACAACCGGGTCTACTCCTCGAAGCGGTATCCCGGATCCATCAACTACTGGGAGTTCCCGACCGTCGAACCGGACAGCGGGGATGTGACCCATCACCCCTTCGTGCCGGAGATTGCCCACTTCATCGAGTGCATCGACAACGACGTGGAATCCCACGCATCGATCCACGATGCGTACAAGTCGATGGCGGTGTGCTTCGCCATCGACGAATCGGCAGCACAGGGAGGGGTGCCGGTCAAGGTCAACCTGGTCTGAACGCAGGTGAAGTCCCCGAACCGGGCATCCGGTTCGTCGTCGTGAGCAAAGGAGCACACTGTGGCCGGTAACGGCATGAGTCGGCGGGAGCTGCTACAGCGCTCCCTGTACGGAGCAGGTGGTCTGGTCGTCGGGGGTGCGGGTGGGTTTCTCATCGGCAACGCCACCGATGGCGGGCCGGGCGTGGACGCCGCGGTGGCAACCGGAGAGCCGATCCGGGTTGTCGGCATCTTCCCGCTGACCGGAGTGGTGGCCGCTGACGGTCAGGAGATGCGCAACGGCACCGTCATGGCGATCGACGAGATCAACGACCGCGGTGGGCTGATCGGGCGCCCCATCGAGTACATCGAGATCGACAACGGCGACTCGATGACCGACGACATCGTCAACGCCTTCCGGCGCGCGGTCGACACGGAGAACCCCGATCTCATCGTGTCCGGGTATCACCTGGCCACGGGACCGGAGTTCGACATCGTCGCCGACGCCGGGGTGCTCTATTACAACCTCAACACGCAGACGGCCTGGACCGAGCTGTACCGCTCGGATCCTGACCGCTACTGGAGCATCTTCCAGGTGGACCCGACGGAAGCCTGGTACGGCATCGGGTTCGCCCGCTGGATGGACGAGCTCGTCGATGCCGGAGCGCTGCCGAACGACACGAAGCGCGCTGCGATCCTCGGCGCCGACGACCCGTACGGCGCTTCGATCACCCGCTACTTCGAAGAGACCATGGACGAGCTCGGCTGGGAGGTCGTCGGCAAGGAGAGCTTCACTCCCGGCCAGGTCTCCGACTGGGGACCGCTGCTCTCGCGGGTCCGTCAAGACGACGTGTCTGTGCTCTTCACGACGACCTTCAGCCCCGCGGACAACGCCGCCATGGTCCAGCAGTTCGTCGAGAACCCGATGCCGGCGGTCCTGTACCAGCAGTACGGGCCCTCCGTGCCGGAGTACCTCGACCTCGCCGGCGCGGCGGCGGAAGGGGTGATCTGGTCCACGGTCCTCGGGCGCCTTCCCGACGCCGTGGGTCAGAACTGGGTCAGCAGGTATGAGGAGAAGTTCGGCGAGACTCCCGGATGGGCGAACGCGCCGGGCAACTACGACGTGATCAACACCTGGGCGAAGGCCGTGCTGCTGGCCGGCACCGCCGACGACTACGAGGCCGTTGCGCGTGAGACCGAAGGGCTGGTGCACAGAGGCATCACCGGCGGGATCTCCTTCGTAGACCACACCGGGCTGCAGTACCCCCACGAGACGGGGGACCCGACGCTCGGCCAGTCCCAGATCATCGTTCAGATCCAGGACAACGAGCACAAGGTGATCTTCCCCGAGCCCTACACCGATGGAGAGTTCCTGCGCCCGCCGTGGGTCTAGGGAGTGACATGGCCGTCGTCGAGTGCATCGACGTCACCAAGCGCTATGGCGGGCTCGTCGCGGTCCAGGAGCTGTCCTTCCAGGTAGAGGCGAGCGAGTTCTTCGCAATCGTCGGTCCGAACGGCGCGGGCAAGACCACGCTGTTCGACACGATCTCGGGGCACTCGCCCGCCACCTCGGGGGAGATCCGCTTCAACGGGGAGTCGATCCAGAGGGCCAAGCCGCATTCGATCTGCCGCCTCGGCCTCGCCCGCACGTTTCAGACCACGACGGCGTTCGACACGCAGACTGTGCTGACGAATGCGCTCGTGTCCGCGGTGTTCGGCCGATCTGGCCGATCATCATGGTTGGGATTCGATACCAAGGCGAAGGAGGCGGCGCTCGCTGCGCTGAGGCTCGTCGGGCTCGCCGACCGCCAAGAGGATCAGGCCGGGACCTTGCCGATCCTCGACCGCAAGCGGCTCATGCTCGCAACGGCACTCGCGACCAAACCCACTGCGCTGCTGCTCGACGAGCCGGTCGGCGGGTTGAACGCGAGCGAGCGTCAGGAGTTCATCGACCTCGTCGCCGGGGTGGCGAAGACAGGCGTCACGATCCTCATGATCGAGCACGTCATGAAGGCGGTGCAGGCACTCGCCAGTCGGATGCTCGTCTTGCATCACGGCCAGAAGCTGGCTGAAGGCCCGCCTGCGGAGGTCCTGCGAGACGAGCGGGTGGTGCAGGTGTACCTGGGTGGCGGTGCCGCCCGGAAGAACGGAAACGGGGCGCGGTCGTGATCCTCGAGGTCAACGGGTTGGAGGCAGGGTACGGGGTCTCCACTGTCCTGCACGGCATCGACCTCGCCGTGCAGGAGGGCGAGGGTGTCGTTGTGCTCGGGCCGAACGGGCACGGCAAGACGACGCTGCTGCGCACCATCTCGGGTCTGAACCGGCCCCGCGCCGGGAGCCTGCGCTTCGACGGGGTCGACGTCACCGGGTGGCGAGCGGATCAGATCGCGGAGGCTGGCCTCGTCCACATCCCGCAGGGTGACTTGCTCTTCCGGGAGATGACGGTCGAGGACAACCTGCTCATGGGCGCCTACGTGAAGCCCACGTGGGGCGAGCGGCAGGAGCGACTCGCACGGGTCTACGAGTTGCTGCCCACCCTCAAGGACCGGCGCAAGCAGCTGGCGAACAGCCTGTCGGGCGGAGAGCGCCGGATGGTCGCGATCGGAAGGGGGCTCATGGCCGAAGCTAGGCTGCTCATGGTCGACGAGCCGTCTCTGGGGCTCGCCCCCGTGATCATCGCCCAGGTGTACGAGCGCATCCAGGCGATCAAGGAGAGCGGCCTGGCGGTCCTGCTCGCCGACGAGAACGCGGACCACATCGAACAGCTGGCCGACCGCGTGGTCCTGCTCGAGTCGGGGCTCTTCGTGCGGGAGGGGCCCGCAGAGACGCTCTTGGCCGACGAGGCGCTGCTCTCGGCCTACCTCGGATGAAGGAGCATCGGTGAACGATCTCGTGCAGGTGGTCTGGAGCGGGATCCTGTCGGGGTCCGTCTACGGGCTCATGGCGATCGGCCTGACCTTGATCTGGGGGGCGGTGCGCTTGCTGAACCTCGCGCACGGCTCGCTCTACGTCGCTGGTGCCTACGCGGGTTGGACCGTCATCAACGTGGCCGGTCTCCCCCTCGCGCTCGCGATCCCCTCGGCGGTGCTCGCAGCTGCCGCGCTCGGGTTGGTCATGCACGCGCTCTTCCTGCGGCCGATGCTCGGCCGTCCTGGATGGGACAGCGCGTCCATCATCGCCACGGTGGGCATCGGCATCGCGCTGCAGGCGGCCGCACTGCTGATGTTCGGACCGCGGGTGAAGCAGATCCCCGCCGTGGCACCCGGTTCGTTCGTGGTGGGCACGGTGCGCTTCAGCTACCAGGGTCTCGTGGTGATCGCAGTGGCGGTGGTAGCGCTCACGCTCCTCTATCTGTTCCTGCGCTCGTCTCGCCAGGGGATGGCCATCCGGGCCGTCTCCCAGGAGATGGACGCATCGGCGCTCATGGGCGTGCCAGTGGAGCGCACCTACGCGCTGGTCATGATGATCAGCGCCGGCCTGGCCGGCCTCGCCGGCGTGCTGCTGTCCTCGATCTTCTTCCTGTCCCCGACGTCGGGCTTCACCCCGATGATCATCGCGCTGCTCGTCACGATCTTCGGCGGCCTCGGCAGCGTGAAGGGCACGATCGTCGCGGCCTACCTGATCGGCTTCTTCGAAGCCGCCGTGCAGGTCTTCGTGGGCCCGCGTTTCGCGCTGCCCGGGTTGTTCCTGTTCATGATTGCAGTGCTCATCGTGAGGCCCAACGGCCTCTACGGCGTTCCAGAGGCACAGCGGCTGTGACGACGACACCGAACCGGCCGACGACGCAGATCGACGAGCGCGCGGCGCCTTGGCGCAAGCCGAAGTGGGGAGCCGTCGTGTTCCTGACGATCGTTGCGTTGCTCATGCCGTGGGTCCTGCTGCAGTTCGGCGGGGGCAGCTTCGTCGTTCACATGCTCATCATGTTCTTCCTGTGGAGCATCGTGGCCCAGTCATGGAACCTGGTGCTCGGGGTGTCCGGCATCTACTCCTTTGCTCAGCTCGCGCTGTTCGCCGTCGGCGGATGGACCACCGGGGTGCTCTCGATGAGCTTGGGGTGGAATCCCTGGCTGAGCCTTGCCGTCGCACCGGTGGCCGCTACCGTCGCTGCCATCGTCATCGGGCTGCCGAGCCTGCGTCTGCGCGGAGTCTACGTCGTGCTGCTGACTCTGGCCTTCCACGAGCTGCTGCGCAACTACGCCATCAACGGACCAGAGATCATCAGCGGGGGAGGTTACGGGCTCATCGGTGTGCCCAGGCTGCCCACCGGCGGCTTGTTCGACGGCAACCACATCCTGCTGTCGTACTACAGCGGTCTCGTGGTCTTCATCATCGCGACATGGGCGATCTGGCGGATCTTCCACTCGCCGATCGGCGTGGCGTTCGCTGCCCTGAGGGACTCCGAGGGCTACGCGATCGGGCGCGGGATCAACCAGTTCCGGATCAAGCTCTTCCTGTTCGGCTTCAGCGCGTTCTTCACCGGGCTCGCCGGAGGCATGATGACCCACTACCTGGGGTCGGTCTCGCCGTCCATCTTCGCCTTCTCAGTGCTGATCAACGTGCTGGCGATGATCGTGATCGGCGGCTGGGGAAGCTTCGGCGGTCCCATCCTAGGGGCTGCGCTGCTGCTCGGACTTCAGGAGGCGCTCCGGGATCTCTCGGACTACCGCACGCTCGGGATCGGCCTAGCGCTCGCCCTCATGGCCGTCGTCGCGCCCCAGGGAGTGTGGCCGCTGCTGCGCGATCGTGTGGCGCGATTCCTTGCCGAGGACGAGCCGAAGAAATCAGCGGGTGACGTCGCAGGCGAAGAACCAGAGAACGAGGGCGCGACCGACCGTTCGGGGAGTTCGGCTGGTGGCGGGGTGGTCGAATCCACCCCCGGTCATTGAGGCCCGATCTGATGCGCACCCGATCAGGAAGCGATGTGCAGGATGGCATCGACTTCGATCGCGAACCCAGGAAGCTCCGTCTGGATGGTCGTCCGCGCCGGCAGTGGCTCGGGGATGTACTCACGGTAGATCTCGTTCATCTCCGCGAAGTCGCGCATGTCCCGCAGGTACACACCGACTCTGACCGCGTCCGCGAGGGTGCCACCTGCCGCCTCCGCGACCGCCGCGAGGTTCGCAAAGGTGTGCCTGGCCTGCTCGGTGAACGACCCTTCCACCTTCTCGCCGTCCGGGGTGAACGGCGCCTGACCGGCGAGAAACACGAACGCACCGGCGACGATGGCCTGGGAGTACGCCCCGCCCGGGGGCGGGGCGGAATCGGTGCTGACCTGTCGCTTGCTCACGATGCTCTCCTCGGTCACAGATTTTATAATCTTGCAGATTGTTTCCGGAACTCATGACGATGTCCAGCCCGGTTTCCATGGACGACGCGATAGGGCGGTTGCTCGATCAGCCGCTCGATCCCGCGCACAAGGCCTTGCCGCCCCTCGACGCTCCGCTCACCCTGGGGGCGGTGCATGCCCAAGGTTGGCATGCGCTTGACGGCGACTTGCCCTGGCCGCTCATGCTGCTCAAGGAGGCTGCGCTCGAGCACAATCTGCGCCTCATGGCAGCATTCTGCCGGCGCAACGGCCTCGAGCTCGCCCCGCATGGCAAGACGACGATGGCTCCTCAGCTCGTCCAACGGCAGATCGCCAACGGGGCTTGGGGTGTCACTGCGGCAACGCCGTCCCAGGCCCGGCTCTTCCACCGCTTCGGGGTTCGCCGCCTGCTCCTCGCCAACCAGCTCGTCGATCCCGTCGGGGCGGGATGGGCGGTTCGCGCTGTGGCGACCGACCCGAAGCTGGAGCTGTACTGCCTCGTCGACTCCGTGGCCGGGGTGCAGCGGCTGGACAGGCTCGTCGCTCGAGCATCGACAGCAGCCATCCTCCCGGTGCTGCTGGAGCTCGGGGTCAAGGGGCAACGGGCAGGGTGCCGTACCGAAGATGAGGCGCTGGCGGTGGCGGATGCCGTGGCCGGCAGCGCGAGCCTGCACCTGGCTGGACTCGAGGCGTTCGAGGGCGTGATCGGGTCCGACCGCGAGCCGGAGACGCTCGCGGCGGTTGACGGGTTCCTGTCCCAGCTGGTCGTCGTCGCGGAAGCGCTCATGGAGGCCGAGGCGTTCGCAAGCCGCGACGAGGTGATCGTCACCGTGGGGGGCAGTGCGTTCCCGGATCGGGTGGCGACGGTCCTCGGGCCGACCTGGACGCCGCCTCAGCCGACCAAGCGGATCCTTCGCAGCGGCTGCTACCTCACGCACGACCACGGGCTGTACGCCCGCGCCTCACCGTTCGGCGAGCAGGCCGAGGCGGACGCAGGGCGGCTGCGTCCCGCCATCGAGGTCTGGGGCGGCGTGCTGTCGCGTCCGGAACCCGACCTCGTCATCGCCGGTTTCGGCAAGCGCGATGTACCCTACGACGCGGGGATGCCGCGTCCCATCGTCATCCGTGACGGTGCGGGGCGTATGCGAACGCCTGAGCCCCAGTTGACCGTCTCCGGCCTCAATGACCAGCACGCCTTCGTGCACGTGCCGGCTGACGACGCCCTCGCGGTCGGCGACCTGATCGGTTGCGGCATCTCCCACCCGTGCACCGCGTTCGACAAGTGGAGCCTCGTTCCCCTCGTCGACGACGACTACCGGGTCACGGGAGCGATCCGAACATTCTTCTAGTGCCCTGTCCGACTAATTCGCTGAGAAATTCTGTGAACTGGGAATCTTCGTGCCTCCAGGGGGTTGGAAGGGGTAGAACCCGACCCCTGGGGGGAGCTGGTATGGCCACACTCGCCGCGCTTGACATCGCCCGCGGCACGGTCATCTCCGACATCCGCAAGCGCCACAACCACCTGCACTTCACCCCGACCTACGGGTCGTGGCTCAACCTCGTCGAACGCTGGTTCTCGGCGTTGACCACCAAGAAGCTGCAACGCTCCGCCCACACCAGCGCCAAGGAACTCGCCGCCGACATCACCGCCTGGGTCGCCGAGTGGAACCGCGACCCCAAGCCGTTCATGTGGCACAAGAGCGCCGAGGATATTCTCGACGGTCTCGCCGGCTGCTGCCGCGCCGTCACCCACGGCGCATGAGCCACCAAACACAGCCGATGTCATTACTTCACCGTTTCAAGCGGGCAGGACACTAGGAGGGAAGTGATCGTGGCGCTCAAGGGAGCATCTGGCGGGGGTCCCGCTCAGCGCACCTTCGTCGATAACGTCTACCACCACACCAGAGACGCGATCCTGAGCGGCAAGTACCCTCCTGGGATGGCTCTGCGCCTGCAGGAGCTCGCGGCAGCGAACGAGGTTAGCCTCATCCCGGTCCGTGAGGCGTTGCGTTTGCTCGAGGCCGAGCAGTTCGTCGAGACGATCCCGAACAAGGGAGCACGGGTGGCGTGGGTGTCGCTCGACGACGTGCGTGACGCCTACCGGACGAGGATCGTGCTCGAGGTGGAGGCGCTCAATCGGGCGTATCGGCACCTCACCCCCGACGACCTCGACAAGGCGCGCAAGATCAAGGACGACATGATGCGACGGTTTCGTCGGGGGGAGAGCGCCGCGGGGTTCGAGCTCCACCGAGAGCTGCACTTCCTCCTGTATCGGCCGTCGCAGTCGAAGTGGCTGCTGAACTTCATCTCGATCCTGTGGGATCACACCGAGCGGTACCGGCGGCTCGCCACCCCGATGCACCGGGACCTCGACGAGGTCGGTGAGGAACATCTGCGTGTGCTCGAGGCCCTCGAGCGCAAGGACAAGGCCGGTGCGCTGCGCGCGCTGCGCCAGCACCTGCAGCACACCGCCCAGCTGCTGGAGCAGCTACCGGCGGATGCGAAGGCAGACGGGTAGCGGCCGAGCGAGGTCGGCAGTGATCACCGTGGAGCCTGAGCCTGGGCCGGACCTCGGTGCGTACCTCCGAAGCGCAGGCATGGTCGGAGACATCGAGCGGATGACCGTGCTGGACGGTGGGGTCTCCTGCCGGGCGGTTCGCATCGATGGCGCAGGCGGCAGCATCGTGGTGAAGCAGGCTCGCTCCCGGGTGGAGGTGACTGAGCTCTGGGTATCCGACCCGGTGCGGATCAGCGTCGAAGCTGACTGCCTCGACCTCGTCAACCGGATGCTGTCCGGCCGCGTCCCTCGGGCAGCCGCAAGGGGCTCTAGTAGAGACCGTCGGCCACATCGGCGTACTGGCCTGGCTGCCCGGCCTGGGGGTGATGCGTCGGGAGCGCCAGGCGGCCTGACCCCCGTGGCGCGGGAGCAACCCGCGCGGCACCGCACGCGCGGGCATGGCCGCCCGCGGGGGCGGGAAGGTAGACCTGGAAGGGTGTGCGCCTCTCGCGCACGCCAGGACGCGCCCCGGAAGGAGACCAGCATGAGGGCAGCCCGACTTCACGCCTACGACGAACCGCTGCGGCTCGAGGACGTGCCCGAGCCGAGGGTCACGGAGCCCTTCGACGTGATCGTCCGCATCGGCGGCGCGGGCCTGTGCCGCACCGACCTGCACTTCATCGAGGGTATGTGGGCCGAGCAGGCCGGCGTCCAGCTCGACCTGCCGTTCATCCTCGGCCACGAGAACGCCGGCTGGGTCGAGGAGGTGGGGGCGGGCGTCGAGCACGTCCAGCCCGGCGATGCGGTGATCTGCCACGTGCAGATGACCTGCGGCGTGTGCCCGGCGTGCCGGCGGGGGGACGACATGCACTGCGCGCAGGGCGTGTTTCCCGGCATCGCCGCGCCGGGCGGGTTCGCGGAGCTGCTGAAGACGAACGCCCGCACGCTCGTGCCGCTGCCCGACGGGGTGGAGCCCGCCGACGTCGCCGCCCACGCCGACGCGGGCCTGACCGCGATCCACGCGGTGAAGAAGGCCGCCGCGACCCTCACTGCGGGCCAGCGCTGCGTGCTGATCGGCATCGGCGGGCTCGGCCACATCGGCCTGCAGTGCATGAAGGCGATGTCCCCCGCGACGGTGATCGCGGTCGACACCCGCCCCGAGACGCTCGAGCTCGCGGCTGAGTGGGGCGCGGACCACACCGTGCTCGCCGACGGCGGACAGGCCGAGGCCGTGCAGGAGCTCACCGACGGCCACGGCGCCGAGGCGGTCATCGACTTCGTCGGGGAGTTCGGCACGATCGAATACGGCAAGCAGCTCGTCCGCCGCCACGGCACCTACTACGTCGTCGGCTACGGCGACGAGATCCGCATCCCCGCGATCCAGGTGATCTTCAACGAGATCAGCTTCGTGGGGAACCTCGTCGGCACCTACCTCGACCTGGTCGAGCTCATCGAGCTCCACACCCAGGGCAAGGTGACCCTGCGCACCCAGACCTACTCGCTCGAGGCGATCAACGACGCGATCGCCGACCTCGACGCCGGCCGTATCCAGGGCCGGGCGATCCTCGTGCCCGAGGGCAGCTGACCCCGACGCCGGTCGGTGGCTCGGCTGCGGCCGTGCGGCGAGGCCCTCCGCGAGGATGCGCGTCGCGCCCGCGTCGCGCCCGCGTCGCCCCGCTGGATCGCTGGCTGACCGCCTACGCCCGCCGACAGCCCGGCTGCCGCGCGCTCATGGAGCAGTTGTACGGGACACGTCCCTGAAAGACCGAGCGGCCGCGCACGCCGGGGATCACCCCATCGAACATCTTGTAGACCGCGCCCACAG
>SKPY01000326.1 GCA_007119305.1 Nitriliruptorales bacterium | reverse complement strand
TGCGCTACGGGGTCATGCAGACCCCCGCGCTCGTCGTCGACGGTGAGGTCGTGCTGTCCGGCAAGGTCCCCACCGCCCGCAAGCTGCGCACGCTGCTGGCCGGGGTCAGGGCATGACCGACCGAGGAGCCCACGCCGGCGACGAGGGGGTGGTGCCACCGGCCACTGCGGTGTGGGCCCCGCCAGAGCCCAGCGCGCCGCCGGCCGGGGCGGAGACCGCGCCGTCCGGCGCCACGCCGCCTGACCCCGGCGGGGACCCGGCACCTGCGGCCGACAGGAGCGCCGGCCTCGGGGCCTTCGGGCGCTACCTGTCGCTGTGGGTCGGCGTCGCCATCGTCGCCGGCGTGGCCCTCGGGCAGCTCCTGCCGGTCGTGCCCGACACCCTCGCCCGGTTCGAGTACGCGCAGGTGTCGGTCCCCGTCGCGCTGCTCATCTGGGCGATGATCTTCCCGATGATGGTCCAGATCGACTTCGGGGCCGTCGTCGGGGTGCGGCGGGAGCCCAGGGGGCTGGTCGTCACCACGCTCGTGAACTGGGTGGTCAAGCCGTTCACGATGTTCGCGATCGCGTGGTTCTTCCTGCTCGTCGTCTTCGCCCCGTTCATCGAGCAGGGCCTGGCCCGCGAGTACCTGGCCGGTGCGATCCTGCTCGGCGCCGCGCCGTGCACGGCGATGGTGTTCGTGTGGAGCTACCTCACGAAGGGCGACCCCGCCTACACCCTCGTCCAGGTGTCGGTGAACGACCTGATCATGCTCGTCGCGTTCGCGCCGATCGTGGTCCTGCTGCTCGGCATCTCCGACATCGCGGTGCCGTGGGACACCGTGGCGCTGTCGGTGGTGCTCTACATCGTGATCCCGCTCACCGCCGGGTACGTCACCCGCGTCGTGCTCATCCGCCGCCGGGGCCTGGAGTGGTTCAGCAGCGTCTTCCTGCGCCGGCTCGCCCCGGTCACCCCGACGGGGCTCATCCTCACGCTGGTGCTGCTGTTCGCCTTCCAGGGCGACGTGATCCTGAGCAACCCCCTGCACATCGGGCTGATCGCGGTGCCGCTCGTCATCCAGACGGTGCTGATCTTCGCCCTCGCCTACGCCGCCATGCGGGTGCTGCGGGTCCGTCACGCGGTCGCCGCCCCGGGCGCGATGATCGGTGCGAGCAACTTCTTCGAGCTCGCCGTGGCCGCCGCCATCGCGCTGTTCGGCCTGCAGTCGGGCGCGGCGCTCGCCACGGTGGTCGGCGTGCTCGTCGAGGTGCCGGTCATGCTCGCCCTCGTCCGCTACGCGAACGTCACCCGCCACCGCTTCGCCGCCGACCCGGTGCCGCGCGGCGCGTGAGGGCAGCCCGTGCGGCGGGGCGCCTCGCGGCAGGGCCGGGGTGGGCTCTGCTATCGTGGCAGCCGGCGCGAGCCACGCCGTGCTGTCGTCGTGTGCGCGGTCCATCTGCGGTCCGCACGCAGCGTGCGCTCGTGGCCGTGAGCCGCTCGCGGCGCCCCAGACCCCGACCGAAAGCCACCCCATGCACGTCCTAGCTGACCTCGCTGCACCGATCGTCATCGCCCAGGAGGACGTTGGCGCCGGTCTCGGCGCGTTCCTGCCGCTCATCATCCTCGTCGTCGTGTTCTACTTCCTGCTCATCCGGCCGCAGCAGCGGCGCGCGAAGCAGCAGCGCCAGCTCGTCGCGTCCGTCGAGACGGGCGACCGCGTCGTCACCCTCGGCGGGATCCACGGCACGGTGCGGTTCGTCGACGAGGACACGCTGCACCTCGAGGTCGCGCCCGGCACGACGTTGACGCTGTCGAAGCAGGCCGTCGCCCGCAAGATCGTCGACGCCGAGACCGGCTTCGGGGACAGCTGAGCGCCATGCCTGCACACAGCGAGGGGGGTGAGCAGCGGTGACCGCCGTCGACCGCGGCACGGCCCACCACGACCTGCCGCTCGGCGGGCGTGACGAGGGCGGACGCGAGCGCACGACGCCGGCGGAGTCCACCGGGCGCGCCGAGATCCCGCTGCTCGACGCGATCCGTGGCCACGAGCGCACGAGCGCGTTCATCGCGGCCGCCGACGAGTTCCTCGCCGCGCAGGGCTTCACCGAGCACGGCTTCCGCCACGCCAACCTCGTCGGGCACATCGCGTTCAACGTGCTCACCCACCTCGGGCACGACTTCCACCAGGCGCAGCTCGCCGCGGTGGCCGGCTACCTGCACGACATCGGCAACGTCGTGTCGCGGGCCTACCACGGCCAGACCGGCGCGGTGCTCGCCTTCGACGCGCTGAAGGAGCTCGACGTCGAGCCGCGCGACATCGCGCAGATCCTCACGGCGATCGGCAACCACGAGGAGGACTACGGGGTCGCGGTGTCGCCGGTGGCCGCGGCGGTGATCCTCGCCGACAAGTCCGACGTGCACCGCAGCCGGGTGCGCGACGGCCGCGAGGTCGACCTCGCGGTCGATATCCACGACCGGGTCAACTACGCCGTCGAGTCGTCGTTCCTGCGCGTGGACCCCAACGACCGCACGCTGACCCTCGAGCTCGCGATCGACACCGAGATCAGCCGGGTGCTCGAGTACTTCGAGATCTTCCTCGAGCGGATGGTGATGTGCCGCCGGGCGGCGCGCACGCTGGGCTGTGCGTTCAAGATCACCGTCAACGGCAGCGACATGCTGTAGGCGCGATGGCGAAGAAGAAGCAGCCGACCAGCGGGGTGGCGCCCGCGAGCAAAGGCCAGCTCGTCGCGATCCTGGTCGTCTTCTGCGTCGCCGTCGCGGCGCTGTGGGGCACGATCCTCGGGTTGGGCCTGCAGCCCCAGCTGGGGCTCGACCTGCGGGGCGGCACCAGCGTCACGCTCGAGCCGGCGCCGGGCCAGGTGATCGACGACGAGATCCTGGACCAGACGGTGGCGGTCATCCGCGAGCGCGTGGATGCCATCGGCGTCGCCGAGCCCGACGTGGCCCGCCAGGCGGAGACCGTGCTCGTCCAGCTGCCGGGGGTTGCCGACCAGGAGCAGGCGATCGAGATCGTCGGGCGGACCGCGGTGCTCCAGTTCCGCCAGGTGCTCGAGTTCATCCCGCCCGAGGACCCCGACTACGGTGAGGTCGCCCCGCCGTGCGACGAGCTCGTCCCCCGGGTCCAGCGCGAGGGTCCGCCGCCCGCTGACGAGGAGGTCATCCTCTGCGAGGCGCCGCCCCGCGGCGCCGACGGGGAGCTGCCGCCCGAGGAGACGTGGGCGCAGTACCGCCTCGGCCCGGTGCGGGTCGAGGGGGAGCGCGTCGACGACGCGAGCGCCGTCATCGACCAGCTCGGCGCCCGCGGCTGGGAGGTCAGCCTCCAGCTCGACAGCCAGGGGGCGCGGGAGTTCGCGCAGGTCACCGGCGAGCTCGCCTGCGAGCCGCAGGGCTCGCCGCTGCGGCGGCTCGCGATCGTGCTCGACGGCATCGTCGAGTCCGCGCCCGAGATGAACCCCAACGTCATCTGCGGCACCGGGATCACCGGGGGCAACGCCACGATCACCGTCGGGGGGGCCGAGCAGGCGGCCCGCGACCTCGCGCTCGTGCTGCGCACCGGCGCCCTGCCGATCCAGCTCGAGGTGGCGACGACGTCCACCGTCTCGCCGACGCTCGGGGAGGCCTCTTTGACCGCGGGCCTGCAGGCCGGCCTCCTCGGGCTCATCCTCGTGGCGCTCTACCTGATCGCGCTGTACCGGGGCATCGGGGTGGCGGCGATCATCGAGCTCGCGATGTTCGGCGTGATCGTCTACGGCGCGATCATCGTGCTCGGCGAGCTCATCGGCTTCACCCTGACCCTGGCCGGCATCGCCGGGATCATCGTGTCGATCGGGATCGCCGCCGACTCATCGATCATCTACCGGGAGCGCTACCGCGACGAGATCGCCGCCGGGCGCACGATCCGCACCGCCGCCGA
This sequence comes from Nitriliruptorales bacterium, assembly GCA_007119305.1. GTDB lineage: Bacteria > Actinomycetota > Nitriliruptoria > Euzebyales > Egibacteraceae > SKPY01. Next base: position 2,004 of record SKPY01000326.1, on the reverse strand, counting down.
CGTGGCCTTCCGCAAGGCGTGGCGCACCAACCTCACCGGCAACACCGTGAGCTTCCTCGCCGCGCTCGTGCTCTACGTGCTCGCGGTCGGCCCGGTCCGCGGCTTCGCGTTCACGCTGGGGATGTCCACGCTCATCGACACGCTGCTGTTCGGCACGTTCACGCGCTCGATGTTCGGGCTGATCGCACGCAACCCCAAGCTCGCGCGCTCGCCGCTGGTCGGCCTGCACGCCGCCGTCATCTCACCGACGCTGGCGCGCGACGAGGCCCCCGCCGAACCCGAGCCGGCCGGACGGCAGTGAGGACCCCGCCGTGACCACCCCCGAGACCCCGACCAAGGCCGACACGCCGCTGCGACGGCTGTTCACGAGCCAGACGAGCATCGACTTCATCGGGCGCTCCCGCACGTGGCTCATCGTCTCGCTCGCCGTCATCGCCGTGGGCCTCGCCGGCATCGCCCTGCGCGGCATCAACTTCAACATCGACTTCACCGGGGGCACCGCGTACCTCGCCACCGGCGTCGCCGCGCCGCTCGACGACGCCGAGCTCACGGCCGAGCTGCGCGCGGTCGTGACCGACCTCGTCGCGGGCGACGTGACCGCCCAGGTGGGCACCGACCCCGGCGGCATGCGCATCGCCCAGGTGAGCACCCCGGAGGTTGGCGAGATCGGCGGGCCGGAGCAGCTGGCGGTGCGCGACGCGATCGCCCAGATCACGCAGGCCGACCAGGTCGACATCAACGCCGTCGGCCCGCGCTGGGGGGAGCGGATCACCAACCAGATGCTGCGCGCGCTCGCGGTGTTCCTGTTCCTCGTCGTCGCCTACATCACCGTGCGCTTCGAGTGGCGCATGGCGGTCGCGGCGCTCATCACGCTCCTGCACGACATCGTGCTGACGGTCGGGGTGTACGCGCTCGTCGGCTTCGAGGTGTCGCCGGCGAGCGTCATCGCGCTGCTCACCATCCTCGGGTACTCCCTGTACGACACCGTGGTCGTGTTCGACCGCGTCACCGACGACACGAAGCAGCTCGCGTCGGTGTCGAACCGCACGTACGGGGAGATGGCCAACAACGCGATCAACCAGGTCCTCGTGCGCTCGATCTCGACCTCGCTCACCTCGCTGCTGCCGGTTGGCTCCCTGCTGTTCCTCGGCGGCCAGCTGCTCGGCGCGGACACGCTCACGGATCTCGCGCTCGCGCTGTTCATCGGCATGGCGGTCGGCACGTACTCGTCGATCTTCGTCGCCACCCCGCTGCTCGTCTGGTTCAAGGAGCGTGATCCCCGCTACCGCGAGCTCAAGGAGAAGGTGCTCGCCCGCCGTGGCGGCGAGGCGGCCGCCGAGGTGCACGGCGCGGCGGGGCGCAAGCGCAAGAAGGGCGGGCGGGCCTGACATACTGCTGTCCGGCGGACGGCTCGACGCGAGCGTCCGCGGCCGGCGACGAGGAGTGGGAGCATGACGATCCGCATCGAGATGGATGCGAGCATCCTGGCGCAGCAGGTGCGCGACATCCCGGACTTCCCGAAGCAGGGGGTGGTGTTCAAGGACATCACCCCACTGCTCAGCGACCCGACCGCGTTCTCCACCGTCGTCGACGCGATCGTCGCGATCTTCGGGCGGGGCACGATCGACAAGGTCGTGGGCATCGAGGCTCGAGGCTTCATCATCGCCGCGCCCGTCGCCTACCACTTCGGGGCCGGGTTCGTGCCGCTGCGCAAAGCCGGCAAGCTGCCCTACGACACCATCGGCGAGTCCTACCTCCTCGAGTACGGTGAGGAGACCCTCGAGGTGCACGCCGACGCGTTCATGCCGGGCGAGCGGGTCCTGATCGTCGATGACGTGCTCGCCACGGGCGGCACGGCGCGCGCCGCATGCGAGCTGGTGGAGCGCACCGGGGCCAAGGTCGCCGGCCTCGCGTTCGTGATCGAGCTCGGCTTCCTCGACGGCGCGAGCAGCATCGAAGGGCGCGACTTCGTGAGCCTCCTGCAGTACTGACGCCGGTCCCGCC
>SKPY01000501.1 GCA_007119305.1 Nitriliruptorales bacterium | reverse complement strand
CGGCGAGCCAGCCGAAGGCCATGTAGCCGGCCGCGGAGAGCCAGCGGGGCCCGCTCAGCGGTGACGCGGACACGGCAGCGCCGGCGAGCGCGATGATCCAGGCCACGACGAGGCTCCACGTACGCCAGGCGCCCGAGAGCGTGAAGAACGCGACCGGAGTGAACGTCGCGGCGATGAAGAGCTGGATCATCGCGAGGTCACAGCGGCTGAGCACGTAGCGCACCCGGGCGGGCCAGCGCGGCACGTGGTAGAGGGAGCTCACCCCGTAGAGGCCGACGAGGCCGACCCCGAAGACGCCGATCGCCAGACGGGCGGTGAGCCCGCCGGAGACCGATTGCCAGAGCAGCCAAGCGCCCAGCAGCGCGGTCGGCACCATCACCGCGTGGATCCACCCGCGCAGGCGTGGCTTGGCCGGGACTGCGATGGCGGTCGTCATCGGTGCACCTCGTGGCCTCGTCTACGGCGCCATTCCTACCCGTAGCCGAGTCCGGCGACGCCTCGGCTACTGTACGTGTCGTGCGGCGCGACGGAAACCCCTACTCGCCGCCGTGAGTGATTCGGCGCCGTGCGGGGAAGAGCCAAGGCCAGCAATCAGGGATGAGCCGACGCCGTGCGGGATGAGCGACGCCGGCGCGGGGATGAGCCCATGCCGGTGCGGCCACGAGCCGACGCCCGTGCGGAGACTTGAGCACTGTGGGGCCACACGGCATGATCCGCCCGGATCACGCGTCCAAGGCAGCCTCGCCGACACCCGGGGTGATCGCCCCTCATGCCCACGCGCATCGCCGTCCTGGCCTCAGGCTCGGGCTCGAACCTCCAGGCACTGCTCGGGGCCGCGGACCTCGGGGGCGAGATCGTGCTCGTCGCGTCAGACCGCCACGACGCCGGGGCACTCGAGCGTGCGGCGGCCGCCGGCGTGGAGACGGCCCTCGTCGCGTTCGGCGACTACCGGGACCGGGCCGCGTGGGACGCGGCGTTGCGGGAGCGGGTGGCCGCTGCCCGCCCGGACCTGGTCGTGCTGGCCGGCTTCATGCGCATCCTGTCCGCGGACTGGCCACGGGCGTGGCCGATGCTGAACACGCATCCCTCACTGCTGCCGGCGTTCCCGGGCGCACGCGCCGTGGAAGCGTCGCTGGCGCACGGCGTGAAGGTCACCGGAGCGACCGTCCACTTCGTCGTCGAGGAGGTCGATGCCGGGCCCATCGTCGCTCAGGAGGCGGTCACGGTCCGACCCGACGACGACGCAGCCACCTTGCATGAGCGCATCAAGGCCGTCGAGCACCGCCTGCTGCCCGAGGCCGTGCGCCTGTTCTGCGCGGGCCGCCTCGAGCTCGAGGGCAGGCACGTGCGGGTCCGGGGGGCCGCCCCGAGCCACGGGGCCAGGCACTGAATGGGGCCAGACACCGAGTCGTTCGACCGTAGGAGAGCCCGCATGACCGAGACCCGCCGGCCAGACGAGCTGCTGCGCGTGCGCCGCGCGCTCGTGAGCGTCTACGACAAGAGCGGCCTCGCCGAGCTGGCCCGCGGACTGGCCGCGCTCGGCGTCGAGCTCTGCTCCACGGGCTCGACCGCGCGCACGATCCGCGAGGCCGGACCGGCCGTCACGGAGGTCAGCGAGGTCACCGGGTTCCCCGAGATCCTCGACGGTCGGGTCAAGACGCTGCACCCGGCGATCCACGCCGCGCTGCTCGCCGACCGCACGAAACCCGACCACGTCGCCACCCTGCGGGAGCACGGCCTCGCGCCCTTCGACCTCGTAGTGGTGAACCTCTACCCGTTCCGCGACACCGTCGCGGACCCGGACATCGACCCGGCGCAGGCCATCGAGATGATCGACATCGGCGGGCCGACGATGGTGCGCGCGGCAGCCAAGAACCACGCGCACGTCGGCGTCGTCGTCGATCCCCGCGACTACGCGGCGCTGCTCGAGCACCTCGAACGCGACGGCGGACTGACCGCGGCCTCGCGGGTAGAGCTCGCGGCGAAGGCGTTCGCGCACACCGCCTCCTACGACGCCGACGTGCGGGACTGGATGTACCGCGACGAGGAGTTCCCGCCCCGCTTCGGCCCCGTCTACCGCAGAGCGCAGCAGCTGCGCTACGGCGAGAACCCCCACCAGCGGGCGGCCTACTACGTCGAGCGAGGCGAGCGCTGGGGTCTGGGGTCGGCCCGCCAGCTGCACGGCAAGGAGCTGTCCTACAACAACCTGCTCGACACCGACGCGGCGTGGGCGCTCGCCAGCGACTTCGCCGAGCCCTGCGTGACGATCATCAAGCACACGAACCCGGCCGGATGCGCGGTGGCCGAGAGCCTGGCGGAGGCGTACCCGCGCGCGCTCGCCGGTGACCCGACGAGCGCGTTCGGCGGCATCGTGGCCTGCAACCGCGAGGTCGACGCTGCGACCGCCGAGCAGATCACGCAGGTCTTCACCGAGGTCGTCGTCGCCCCGGCCTTCACCGCCGACGCGGTCGCGACGCTGTCGGACAAGAAGAACCTGCGCATCCTCGAGCTCGAGCGTCCGGAGCCCGCGGGACCGCGGCTCGCGGTGCGCCCGGTCTCCGGCGGGCTGCTCGTGCAGGAGACCGACACCGCACCTGACGACGCGGCGGAGTGGAGCGTGCCCACCGCAGCCAAACCCGACGAGACGCTGCTGGCCGAGCTGCGCTTCGCGTGGACAGCCTGCAAGCACACGAAGTCGAACGCCATCGTGCTCGCGCGCGAGCGAGCGCTCGTCGGTGTCGGGGCCGGCCAGATGTCGCGGGTGGACAGCGTCCGCATCGCCGTGGAGAAGTCCGGTGGGCGCCACGTCGGCGCGGTGCTGGCCAGCGACGCGTTCTTCCCCTTCCGTGACGCCATCGATGTCGCCCTCGACGCCGGGGTGGTGGCGGTGGTGCAGCCCGGCGGGAGTGTGCGCGACGAGGAGGTCGTCGCCGCCTGTGATGAGCGCGGCGTGCCCATGGTGTTCACGGGCCGTCGGCACTTCAGGCACTGAGCCCGCGCGCAGGCTCCCGCCGGTACGCTTCAGCCAGAAAGGGACCGATGAGCGACACGCGCGACCACCCCGGGGACGACCGGGCGTCCGTCCCGGCCTCCGGCGCCGAGCGGCCGCAAGGCGGCGCACACACCCGCTTGGGACCCACCGGGTTCGCGCTGGTCGGGGTGCTCGTCGGCGTCGTCATCGGCGTCGGGCTGGCGTGGGCAGTCGGCGGGAACCCCCTGTCCGACAGGAACGAGGTCGTCTACCGCGAGGTCACCGTGAACTCGGTGAGCCCCGAGGAGGACCAGATCTGCTGGGCGGACGAGCCCGGCCGCCGCGACAGCCCGCAGACGTGCGCGATCCTCGCGCTCGACCCCGAGGTCCCCGTCCCCTCCCCGGGCGTCACCGTCATGATCGGCCTCGTCGACCTCGACACCCCCGACGGCGCGCAGTTCCGCCAGGTGATCCACCTCGGCCCCCCGTCGGCACCCGAGGCCGACGACGATCCTGAGGCCGAGCCCGACGCCGACGCCGAGGACGATCCCGAGGCCGGGCCCGACGCCGAGGACTGATTCCCACCGCGTGACGCGGCACGGCGGCTCAGAGGTGGCGGGCCCACCAGTCGAGGATTGCCTCGAAACGCTGGAGGCGGTGGCTGGGCAGCCCCGACCGCGACAGCTCGTGGCCCTCGCCGGGGAACACGAGCAGCTCGGTGTCGACCTCGTTGCGCTTCAGCAGCACGAACAGGCGCTCGGCCTGCTCGAGCGGGCAGCGCCAGTCCTGCTCCGAGTGGATCAGCAGCATCGGCGCGGTGATGTCGTCGGCGTAGGTCAGCGGGCTCTGGGCGCGCTGCTTGTCGAGGTCGGCGCCGACGATCTGATCGCCGAAGTGGGGGCCGATGTCGCTCGTGCCGAGGAAGCTGTCGAAGGCGTTCAGCGCCCGTTCGCTGATCCCCGCCACGAAGCGGTCGTGGTGCGCCATGAGCCACGTGGTCATGAACCCGCCGTAGGAGCCGCCCATGACCCCGACCCGGCCGGCGTCGAGGTCGTCACGGGCCAGCGCCGCGTCGAGCAGGGCGAGCACGTCCGCCGCGTCGCGGTCACCGAGGGCCCCGACGATCGCGCGGCCGTGCGCCTGCCCGTACCCGGACGAGCCCCGGGGGTTGCCCAGCACGACCGCGTAGCCGGCGCCGGCGTAGACCTGCGCCTCGTCGAACAGCGTCCACCCGTACTGCGTGAACGGTCCCCCATGGACGTTGAGCAGCACCGGGTAGGGGGCCTGGTGGGCGCCGGCGTCGGGCAGGACCACCCAGCCGTGCACGGGGTAGCCGTCCGGCGCGACCGCCTCCAGCTCGCGCAGCGGCTGGAGGGCGACCTCGGCGGCTACCGCGTCGGCGTGCTCGGTGAGCCGCCGCTCCTGCCCGTCGGCGACGACGACGACGTCCCCGGCGCTGCGGTCGTCGGCGACCACGGCCGCGATGGTGCCGCCGGCGACGTCGTAGCCCCGCACCTGGCGCTGACCGCCGATGACGACCTCGCCGCCGCCGTCGCCCTCGCTGCCGCCGTCGCCCTCGCCGTCGTCGCCGCCGTCGAGCGGGAAGCGGCGCAGCTCGACCGCGCCCCGACGCTGCACCACGGTGAGCACGCTCACGTCGTCGGCGACGAGGTCCGTCGGTCCGGGCATGAACGCGTCGGCGGCCTCCCAGGCCTCCTCGTCGGTGAGGCGGCGCGGTGGGGCCGAACCGTCCACCGGCACCGCGTACACCCCGACGTTGCGGCCGATGAGGTCGAAGCCGACGCCGTGCCCGCGGAACAGGATGTCGGCGCCGTCCGGGGTGAACGCCGGCTGGGCTGCCGTGGTGCTCGTCGCGGTCACCGCCCGGGGCCCGCTCGCGCCGACCTGGTCGGCCTCGAGCACCCACACGTCCGCCGCCAGATCGGTGTCGCGGCTGTCGTGGCGGGCCGAGGTGAACGCGAGCAGCGTGCCGTCGGGCGACCAGGCCGGGCCGGCGTGGTCGTAATCGCCCGCGGTGGCCTGCACCGGCTCGGCGTCGTCGTCGAGCGCGTCGACCACGAAGACGTGGGGACGCCGGTCGAGCGTCCAGCCGACGCCGTCGAGCCTGCGCTTGCGGGTCGTGATCCGCCGCGCCGGCTCCTTGGCCGCCGGCACGTCCTCGTCCGTGCCGTAGCGGCCCTCCTCCGGCACCCGCGCGGTGTAGGCGATGCTCCTGCTGTCGGGATGCCAGGCAAGCTCGCCGACGCCGAGGGGGTGCTCGCACACCCGGCGCGCCTCCCCGCCGTCGACCGGCAGCACGTGCAGCTGCGGCTTGCCCTCGTCTTCCGTGCGGACGAACGCCAGCCAGCGGCCGTCGGGCGAGAAGCGGGGCGCGGCGTCGCGTGGCCCGGCGGTGAGGCGGCGCGGCGGCGCCGAGCCGTCGGCCGGCACCAGCCAGATGGCGCTGCGGTACGCGTCGTCTTCCAGGTCGATGCGCTGGAGCCGGTAGGCGACCATGCGCCCGTCCGGCGAGATGGTCGGCTGGTCGGGCGAGCGGAGCTTGGCGAGATCCTGGGGCTGCATGCGGTATGACGCTACCAGCGCGCAACGCGAGGAGGACGCCCATGTTCGACATCCCCAGCGACGACCCTCACCGGCGCCCCGATGGCGTCGACGACGCCACCGTCGAGGCGGTCGGCCGGGTCACCGAGGCCCTCGAGCGGGTGGAGCGCGCCCGCGGTCGCCTCTACGACTTCCACCAGCTGATCGGCGGTGCTGACGCGCAGGTCGGCGCAGCCGCGGACGCGCTCGAGGCTGCCGGCCACACGGCCGAGGCCGAGCGCCTGCGCACCGACATCGTCGGCCGCAACGTGCTCGAGGGCCGCTGGACCTTCCAGGTGATCGAGGAGTTCGACCGGGTCTACTACGAGCCGCTCCGCGCCGCGGAGCAGGCGGTGCGTGCCGCGCTCGTCGCAGGCCGGCCGCACGT
>SKPY01000105.1 GCA_007119305.1 Nitriliruptorales bacterium | reverse complement strand
CGCGTGTACTTCCGCAACGGGCTCGTCTACACCGCCACCGCCCCGGGAGCGCGTGCGCGGCTCGGCGACCGCCTCGTCGGCGCCGGGCACATCAGCGAGGCCGAGCTGGCCGCCACGCTCGAGCACCAGCAGTCGCTGCTCGAGGCCCGCCGGATCGGCGAGCTCCTCATCGAACAGGGCCTCATCGACCGCGAGACCATGCGCGCCTTCGTGCGCGAGCAGAGCACCGACTCGGTCGCGGTCGCCATGGGCTGGCAGACGGGCACGTGGCTGTTCGCCGACGGCGAGGAGGTCCCCGAGGACGTCCCGCTGGACATGAGCGTCGAGAACCTGCTGATGGAGGGCTCACGGCGGCTGGAGGAGTGGGAGGTCATCCAGGCACGCATCGGCTCGCTCGACGCGATCGTGGACTTCGTGCCCGCCGGCGATGCCGCCGAGCTCGCGCTGACCCCAGACGAGTGGGCGATGCTCACCCGCATCGACGGGCAGTCCAGCATCGCCGAGATCGCGGAGGCGTCTGGTTACAGCGAGTTCGAGGCCGGCCGGATCATCTTCGGGCTGCTCACCGCGGGGGTCGTGAGCCTCGTCGACGACGGCGACGAGGACGTCGAGGGCGGCGACGGCGAGATGCCCGAGGCCGGGGCCGAGCAGGCCTTCACCGATCCGGCAGCCGAGACGCTCGCCGACCAGCCCGACCACGACGAGGGCCTCCGCTACGACGAGCCGCCCGACGCCTGGCCCGCGCACCCCGCCCACGACGAGGACGCAGCCGACGAGGCGCAGCCCGACGCCTGGCCCGCGCACCCCGCCCACGACGAGGGGTCAGCCCCTGGGGAACAGCCATACGGGAGCGCGCCCACGTACGGCGGGCCCACCGGCCCTGCGCACGAACGCCCTGACCGCCCTGACGACGAGCCCGAGCACGCCGGTGAGGAGCGCGCCCAAGACGAGCCCGCCCACCCCGCGGCCGAGCACGCGGGACACGAGCCCGCCCACCCCGCGGCCGAGCACGAGCACGCCGACGACGACAGCGCCAGCCGTCCCGCGCCGACCGAGGAGCACTACGACCCGGTCAGCGCCTCGCACCTGTTCGGCGAGCTGGGCTTCGACGACGCGGGCGCGCCGGCGGACCCGCCCACCTCCGAACCGCCTCCCGACACAGGGCCGCCCGACGACAAGGCCCCCGACGCTGGCGACGCCCCGGGCCGATCCGGTGAAGCGGCCCCGGGCGACGAGGCCGAGGAGCCGCGGCCCCGCCCGACCGTGAACCGCAACGAGCTGCTGCGGGAGTTCGCCGCGCTCGACGAGCCCGACCCGGGCGCCGACGAGCCGCCGCGCCCCGCGCCACCCCCGCGCACCCCGCCGCCGTCACGCGACGACGAGCGCGACAAGGACGACAAGGACGACCGCGACAAGCGCCGCGGCCTGTTCGGTCGGTTGCGCCGGGAGTAGACAGCGCCCGTGGCGCTGCTCGACCCGCGCTCGGAGGTCGTCGTCGACGACGACGGCTGGGTCTGGCTGCGTCCGCACCGCGCCAGCCTGCGCCGCAACCAGGTGCTGGCATGGGCGCTCCTCGTGGGCGCGCTCGCCACGGGGGCTGCGGGCATCGCGTTCCTCGACCCCCTGCCAGGCGGAGTGCTCGCTGCCGCCAGCTTCGTCGTCGCGCTGGGGCTCCTGCGGGCAGGCACCCGCGGGGCGCACACGCGCGCAGGGGTGTGCGAGGTAGGCCTGCTGCTCCAGTCCGGTGCCCGGGTGATCCAGGCGGGGTGGCCGGCGATCACGGCCATGCGGGGCGAACACCGCGGCCAGCGCGTCCGCCTGGTGGTCGCGACCGATCAAGGGCCCACCCACCGGACCCACGCGACGTTCGAGCGCCGCGCCGTCGCCGAGTGGCTCGAGCGCGCTGCGGATGCCGCCCGCGCGGCCGGCCGCACCGTCGAGCCCGAGCGCGACGGCTTCGGCCTCGCCTCGTGACGCGCAGCCCGGCTGGCGTGCAGCGGCGCGCGGGGCTACTAGGGGTTGAGATGCTCGGCGAGGAACTCGGCCATGCGGCGGTAGGCGATGCGGCGGTTCGCGTGCTTGGCGATGCCGTGACCCTCGTCGTCGAACACGAGCAGCTCGCAGGTCCGGCCCCGCTCACGCAGCGCCGCGTGGATCTGCTCGGCCTCGCCGACGGGCACCCGCGGGTCGTTCGCGCCGTGGATTACGAGCAGGGGCGCGCTGATGCGGTCCACGTGGGTGATCGGGCTCGCAGCGGTGAGGAAGTCGCGGTCGCTGTCGAGGCTGCCGTACTCCCGCTCGCGCAGCGCCCGACGGTAGGCGCCGGTGCGCTCCAGGAACGTGACGAGGTTGGCGATGCCGACCACGCTCACCCCTGCGGCCCACAGGTCGGGGGCGGCGACGAGCGCCGAGAGCGTCATGTAGCCGCCGTACGACCCGCCGGTCACCGCGATGGCGTCGCCCAGGTCTGACCGGGCCCGCACCCACTCCCCGACCGCCACGAGGTCGGCGACCGAGTCCGGGCGACGCCTGCCGTCATCGAGGCTCGCGTAGTGGCGCCCGTAGCCGGTCGAGCCGCGCACGTTCGGCACGACGACGGCGTAGCCCGCGGCCACCCAGTGCTGGAAGAGCGCGTTGAACGCCGGGCGGGCCTGGGACTCCGGGCCGCCGTGGACCCACACGATGACGGGTGGGCGGTCCGCCTGCTCGGGCCGGTAGGTCCACACGGGCACCGGCAGCCCGTCGTGGGAGTCCACCCGGTCGAGGCTGGGCACGGCGAACGCGGCGGGGTCCAGCCCGCCGGTGGGTGACCGGGTCACCCGCTCGGCGGCGCCGGAGCCGACCTCGGTGGTCCACACGTCCAGCGGGTGCTGCGGGCCGCTGAACGCGAACGAGATCACCTGCCCGTCCGGCGCCACGCGCAGGTCCTGAACCACACCGAGCGGCAGGGGCACCTGCCGCCGCGCGGCGCCGGTGGCCGGGTCCAGCAGGTGCAGCGCACTCGCGCCGTCGACGTTGAGGGCGCACGCGACGGTGCGGCCCGCGACCGCCAGCGCATCGGTGTCATGACGATGCGGTGTCGCGGGCTGCCAGCTGCCGTCCGCGGCCAGCCGTCCCGCCTGTACGACGTCGGCGGCCCGGTCGCTGCGCAGCCACAGACGGCCGTCGCCGGTGAACCCGCCGGGCAGGTGCACCGCCGGCTCGCCGCTGGCGAGCGCTGTGAGGTTGCGCACCGAGCCGCTGTCGAGGTCGACGAACAGCACGTCGTTGTCGAGCAGGCCCCGCAGGTGCGCGACCAGGGCGTACCGGCCGTCGGGTGACACGTCGGTGACGGCGTTCCAGCCGTCGAGCTCGGCGACGGTCTCGGTGGGGCCGCCGGTGGCGGGGACCCGGTGCAGGTCGAAGTCGATGCCGTTGCGCCCGTTCGCGCAGTACAGGAACCAGGCGCCGTCGGGCGTGAACGCCCCCGGCCGGTGGATGGTCTCGGGGTCCTCGACCAGCGGTGCCTCGCCGAGCCCGTCGCGACGGACCCGGTACAGCTGGGTGCGCTCGTCGCCGCCGGCGTCCCGGCCGTAGACGACGCCGGCGGGCTCGGCTGGCGAGGTGAACACGGCTTGGACGCGGTCCTCGCCGACCGACAGGAGCGTCGGCCAGCCGCTGCCGGACGGTACGCTCCACGCCTGCGGCACGCCGGTGAGGTCCGACACGAACGCCACCGTCGCGCCGTCGGCGCTGAGCGCACCCCCGTAGGCGCTGCGGACCGCGAGGTAGCGGTCGAGGTCGGACTCCGCGGCGCCGCCAGTTCGTGCGCGCGGCGCGGATGCTGGGATGCCGCCGGCCGGTGCCCGCGGATCAGATGCTGGGATGCTACCGGCCGGGTCGCGCGGATCAGATGCTGGGATGCCGCCGGCCGGGTCGCGCGGATCGGAGTCGGACGCCACCGCAGAGCCCCCTTACAGGCCGTAGGAACGGCCGACGACCTCGAGCATGATCTCGCTCGTCCCACCGCCGATGGGACCGAGCCGAGCGTCGCGGAGCGCCCGCTCGAGCCGGTGCTGAGCGAGTCCGCCGTCCCAGCCGGCGGCCTCCACCGCGGCCTCGCACACCCGCACCGCGAGGTCGCACGCGAGCCACTTGGCCATCGACACCTCCCGCACCGCGTCCCGGCCGGCGTGGTGCAGCCGGACCGCGTGGCGGGCGAGGCTGCGCGCGGCCTCGGTCTCGGCGGCCAGGTCGGCGAGGCGGGCGTGGGCGCCCTCACCACGAGCGTGCCGGCGGGCGAGGTCGAGCACGTCGTCGGCCTGGCGCACCGCGGCGACGGCGAGCACGATCCGCTCCCACTGGAAGTTGCGCATGATCGCGGGGAAGCCCTGGCCGGCCTGCTCGGGGCCGCCGAGGAGGCGGTCGTCGGCCAGCTCCACCCCTGCGAAGGCGAGCTCGCCCGTGTGGCTCGTGCGCCACCCGAGGGTTGGCACCCGGCGGCGGGAGAACCCCGGATCGCCGGCCTCGACGACGAACAGCGACAGGCCGTGGTGGCCGCCGGCCTCAGGGTCGCTGAGCGCCGCGACCACGACCACGTCGGCCCACGAGCCGTTGGTGATGAACGTCTTCGCACCGTCGAGCACCCAGCCGTCGGCGGCGCGCGCGGCGCTCGTGCGCACGCCGGCGACGTCGCTGCCGGCGCCGGGCTCGGTGACGGCGAGCGCGGTGACGCTCGACCCCCGCAGCGCCGGGGGAACCCAGCGCTCGCGCTGCGCCGGGGTGCCGAAGCGCCAGATGTAGTAGCTGCCGAGGTCCTTGTGGGCGCCGAGCGCCGCGGCCACCCCACCGGACCAGCACCCGGTGAGCTCCTCGGTGACGACGAGGTCGGCGGTGAAGTCGACGCCCTGCCCGCCGAACGCCACGGGCACCTTGTGGCCGAACAAGCCCGCCTCGCCCGCGGCGGCGAACAGCTCCCGCGGGAAGTCGCCGGCGCGCTCCCAGGCGTCGACGTGGGGTGCCACGTGCACGCGGACCCACTCCCGCACGCGGGTGCGCAGCTCCTCGTGCGCAGGGGTGTAGCCCTCCCAGGGGGGGTCGATTACCGGGGGCTCGGCGACCGGCGGCGCAGCCGCCGCGCCGGTCTCGGGGGCGGTAGAGGTCACGGCATCTCCGGGCGCTTGTCCATCATGCGCCAGCGGTCGGTGTCCTTCTCGATCTCGGCGACGGCGTCCTTGCGGTCGCCGAACCCCGTCACCTCGACGGTCTTCGCCTCGAGGTCCTTGTAGATCGAGAAGAAGTGCGCGATCTCGTCGAGCATGTGCTTCGGCAGGTCGTGGAGGTCGCGGACGTTCGACCAGCGCGGGTCGGCATCGGGCACGCCGATGACCTTCTGGTCGGGGCCCTTCTCGTCGGACATGAAGAACACGCCGACGACCCGGCAGTCGATCGTGCAGCCCGGGAAGGTGGGCTCGCCGAGGACGACGAGGGCGTCGAGCGGGTCGTTGTCCTCCGCCCAGGTCCGCGGGATGAAGCCGTAGTCGCCGGGGTACTGCACGGCGCTGAACAGCATCCGGTCGAGCTTGAACCGCCGCGTCTCGTGGTCCCACTCGTACTTGTTGCGCGAGCCTTTGGGGATCTCGACGAACACCTCGACGACGTCGCTCATGCGCTCATCCTTCCGGTTGCGGTCCTGCGGCGGGGGCGCCCTGAGGCGGCGCGGCGGGCCCGGCGAGCGCCAGCATCGTCGCATCGCGCCAGGAGCGCTGCGCGGGGAACTCCATCGAGTACCCGTACCCACCGTGCAGCTGGAGGCCATCATCGGCCGTGCGTTGCGCCGTCCGGGCGGCGATCCGCCGGGCGGGGGCGACGAGGCGCGGATCCCCGGCCTGCAGGGCGACGGCGGCGTCGTGCACCAGCTGCGTGGCGGCCTCCAGCCGGGCGGCGGCGGCGGCGAGGCGCTGCCGGTTGACCTGGAAGCGTCCGATGG
>SKPY01000088.1 GCA_007119305.1 Nitriliruptorales bacterium | reverse complement strand
GACCTGGGCAGCAACTCCTTCCACCTGCTCGTGGCCGAGCCGCTGCACGGCGTGCGCGGATCGCAGGGGATCGCGGAGGGGCGGGCTCCGCTCATGGCGGGCATCAAGCGCCACGCCACGCGCAAGATCACGCTGCGGCTCGCCGAGCCGGTCGCCCGCGACGGCCAGCTGGGCGAGGACGCGCGGCAGCGCGCGAGCAAGGCGTTCGCGGAGCTGCTCGGGGAGGCCAGGGAGCACGGCGCTACCCGGGTTGTCGCGGTGGCCACGCACGCCCTGCGCGACGCCGGGGATTCCGAGACGCTGCGTGAGGCCCTGCACGCCGAGCACGGCGTCCGGGTCAGGGTCCTCACCGGCCTGCAGGAGGCCTACCTCAGCCTGCGGGGCATGGCGGGGGCGCTGCGGTTGCCCGCAGGCGAGGGGCTGCTCGCCCTCGACCTCGGCGGGGGCAGCTTCGAGGTCGCCTACGGGGGCACCGCGGGGCACGACGACGCGGTCTTCGGTCCGCTCGTCGCCGGAGCGACGCTGCCGTTCGGGTCGGCGCGCGTGCGCCATCGCCTGCGCCATGACCCGCCCCGGCTCGTGGATCGCGCTGCGCTGCACGCGGAGGTGCTCGCAGCGCTCGGGCCGGGCGCAGCCGAGGTGCGCGAGCGGCGCGCCCCCGGGGCCAAGGCCGCGGGAGCCGGCAGGGGCCCTGAGCGCCTCCGGGCGGCGGGGACCGCCGGCACGATCCGCGACCTCGGCCGGGTGGGGCTCGCGCTCGGCACGGGGCACGCGCCCGAGAAGGTGCGCGGCGTGGTGGTCACCCGAGAGCAGCTCGAGCGCGCCTACGCCTGGCTGTGCTCCGTGTCCACCGAGGAGCGCATGGAGCTGCCGGGCGTGTCGGTCAAGCGCGCCGACCTCCTGCCCGGCGGCGGTGCCGTGCTGCTGGCGGCCATGGAGGCGTTCGGGCTCGAGCACCTCGAGCTGTGCGACTGGGGGCTGCGCGAAGGCGTCCTGCTCGACGCGCTGTCAGACGGCGAGGTCGTGGCCGAGGCGGACTGCACGCCGCTGTAGCGCACGCTCCGGCGCGGGCCTACCCGGTTTGCAGCGCACGCACCGGCGCGGGCCCAAACCCGGTTTGCAGCGCACGCACCGGCGGCCTACCCGGTTCGCACGCAGCTGCGCCGGGCGCCTACGATTGCCCCCGGTCCGCAGCGGAAGGGAAGGCAGGTGTCGGGGTTCCTCCAGCAGGCGTGCCGCGAAGCCCGGGAACGGGTCGCGGAGGCCGCCGGTCTCGTGCCGCTCGGCGTGCTGCGCGACGCGCCGGCGCCGCCACCGCGGCCGTTGGTGCCCGCCATCGCGGGGCCCGGCGTCGCGGTGATCGCCGAGATCAAGCGCGCGAGCCCGTCGCGCGGGCACCTCGCCTGGGTGCCCGACCCGGTCCCCCGGGCGCACGCGTACGTCGCCGGCGGCGCGGTGGCGGTCAGCGTGCTCACCGAACCGGCCCACTTCCACGGCACGCTCGCCGACCTGACCGCGGTCGCCGCTGCCACGTCGGTTCCGGTGCTGCGCAAGGACTTCGTGGTCGAGCCCTACCAGGTGTGGGAGGCCCGGGCCGCGGGCGCGAGCGCCCTGCTGCTCATCGTCGCCGCGCTCGACGACGAGACCCTCGTGGGGCTGCTCGGCGAGACCGCTGACGCCGGGCTCGACGCGCTCGTCGAGGTGCATGACGAGACCGAGGCAGCCCGAGCAGGGGCGGCGCTTGCAGCCGCGCGCTACCCGGACGTGCCCGTCATCGGCGTGAACGCCCGTGACCTCACGACCCTGCAGGTCGACCAGGGCCGCTTCGCCGCGTGCGTGGACGCGCTGCCGGAAGGCGCGCTGGCCGTCGCCGAGAGCGGCGTGGCGACACCCGGCGACGTCGCCGAAGCCGGGCGGGCCGGTGCCGCTGCCGTGCTCGTGGGAGAGCACGTCGTCACTGCACCGGACCCCGCCGCAGCCGTCCGCGCGCTCGTGGTGGCGGGCGGGGCCGGAAGGAGCAGCGGATGAGCGCGACCCACGTCCCTGTTGGGGGCCACTTCGGCCGGTTCGGTGGCCGCTTCGTGCCCGAGGCGCTCGTGCAGGCGCTCGACGATCTCGAGGCGGCCTTCCACGCGGCCCAGGCCGACCCGGCGTTCGCGCAGCGGCTCGCCCGGCTCCAGGCCGACTACGGGGGCCGCCCCACACCCCTGTACCTCGCCGAGCGGCTGACCGCTTACGGCGGCGGCGCCCGCATCTACTGCAAGCGCGAAGACCTCGCCCACACCGGCAGCCACAAGCTGTGCAACGTGCTCGGGCAGGGCCTGCTCGCCCAGCGGATGGGCAAGCCCCGGCTCATCGCGGAGACCGGCGCCGGCCAGCACGGCGTCGCCACCGCCACGATCGCCGCGCTGCTCGACCTCGACTGCGTCGTCTACATGGGCGAGGAGGACTGCCGCCGCCAGCGGCTCAACGTCGTGCGCATGCAGCTCATGGGCGCCGAGGTCGTGCCCGTCAGGACCGGGACCCGCACGTTGAAGGACGCCATCAGCGAGGCGCTGCGCGACTGGGTCACCAACGTCGAGACGACCCACTACCTCATCGGGTCCGTCGTCGGGCCACACCCCTTCCCGCTCATCGTGCGCGAGTTCGTGCGGGTCATCGGCACTGAGATCCGCGCCCAGGTGCTCGAGCACGAAGGCCGCCTGCCCGACGCCGTCATCGCCTGTGTGGGCGGGGGGTCGAACGCGCTCGGTGCGTTCCACCCGTTCGTCGACGACGAGGGCGTGCGGCTCGTCGGCGTGGAGGCGGGTGGCGGGGGCCTGCACACGGGCCGGCACGCCGCCACCCTCTCGGGCGGCAGCGAGGGCATCCTGCACGGCGCCCACTCGTTCGTGCTCCAGGACGAGTACGGGCAGGTCCAGCCCACGCACTCGGTGTCCGCAGGGCTCGACTACCCCGGCGTCGGGCCGGAGCATGCCTGGCTGCGCGACACGGGCCGGGCCGAGTACCTCGCCGCGACCGACGCGGAGGCGCTGGAGGGCTTCCGGCTGCTGTGCGAGCTGGAGGGCATCATCCCGGCGCTGGAGCCGGCGCACGCGGTCGTCCCGGCGCTGCGCCTCGCCGGCGAGCTCGGGCCCGACGGCGTCGTGGTCCTCAACCTGTCGGGGCGGGGTGACAAGGATGTCGACGAGGTGCTCGAGGTCCTCGAGCTGACCGAGGGTGCGCGGGTGCCGACGAACCCGGCGGGGGAGGGCCGCCCGGGTGCGGAGGCTCCGACCGACCCGGCGGGGGAGGGCGGCTCGTGAGCGCCGCGCCCACCGCGGGTGCCGGGACGGCGGCGCGGGTGCGCGAGGCGATCCGGGTCGCGAACGCCGACGGGCGCGCCGCGCTGGTCGTGTACCTGCCGGCAGGCTACCCGGACCTGGTGACGTCGAGGGCGTGCCTCGAGGCGGCGGCGGAGGCCGGCGCGGACCTGCTGGAGGTCGGCTTCCCCTACTCCGACCCGCTGATGGACGGGCCCACGATCCAGCTGGCCAACCAGGTGGCGCTCGACCAGGGCCTCACGCCGCGCGACGACTTCGCCATGTGCGCGCAGCTCGCCGGGCGCGTCGGTGCGCCGGCGCTGGTGATGACCTACTTCAACCTCGCCTGGCACTACCCCCCGGCGCCGGCGGGGGCGGAGCCCGGCGGCATCGACGGCTTCGCGGCGGACGCCCGCGCGGCGGGTCTCGCCGGCGCGATCCTGCCCGACCTGCCCGTCGAGGAGGCCGGCCCGTGGCGTGCCGTGGCCGAGAGGCACGAGCTCGCCACCGTGTTCCTCGCTGCGCCGACCTCCACCGACGCGCGCCTGGCCGCGCTCGCCGACGCGTCGACCGGCTTCGTGTACGCGACGTCGACCCTCGGCGTCACCGGTGAGCGCCAGACGCTGTCGGGGATGGCCGCCCCGCTGGTCGAGCGGCTGCGCGGCGTCACGGACAAGCCGGTGTGCGTCGGGATCGGGGTGACGACGCCGGCGCATGCCACGGAGGTCGCCGGCTTCGCCGACGGCGTGATCGTCGGCTCGGCGGTGGTGGAGGCGGCCGGCCGCGGTGGACCCGAGGCCGTCCGTGACCTCGTCGCGAGCCTCGCGCGGGGGTGCCGGCGCGGTTGACGGCGTCGTTGTGGCCGCCGGCGAGGCTGACGCCGACGCCGGCGTCGTGGCGGCCGGCGGCGACCACGGTGCCCAAGACCGCCGATGGGTCGGTGGAGATGATCCGCATCCTGCGCCTTACGAGGCGTTCTGCGGTGAAGAACCGCACCATGGCCGCGAACCAGAATCAACGCGCTGGTGGCGACCGCACCCGAGACGCTCAGAACGCAGCTGCGCGGGCTGAGCACCGCCAAGCGTGTCTCGCTCGCGGCGAAGTTCCGCACCGGCGAGGACCCTCACCAGCGTGCTCGAGGTGACCCGCTCAGCCTGCGTGAGCTCGCCCGCCGCCACCAGCACCTATCTGAGCAGATCGACCGGCTCGACGCCCAGCTCGACCGGCTCGTCGCCGACACCGCACCCGAGCTGATCGCCAAGCACGGCGTGGGCACCCACACTGCCGCCGCGCTGCTGGTGACCGCCGGCGACAACCCCGAACGCCTCGCCCATGAGGGCTCCTTCGCGCACCTGACCGGCTCGGCGCCGCTCGACGCCTCCGCCGGCAAGCAGCAACGCCACCGGCTCAACCGGGGCGGCGACCGCGACGCGAACTCGGCGCTCTACCAGATCGCACTCACCCGACTGTCCACCGACGATGACACCAAGCTGTACATGAAACGCCGCTTCGCCGAGGGCAAAACGAAGAAGGGAGTCTTCCGCTGCCTCAAGCGCTACATCGCCCGAGAAATCCACCAATGCCTGGTCAACAACCCCGCCCTACAACCCGCGCTTGACACATAGGAGCATCCGTCAGGTTCAGCGTTCATCGGCACCGATGCCCCGCTACCGCTGATCCCTACGGTGCGTAGTGTTGGACCGCAGCTCCCGAGTTCCACCCAACCGGCATAGCCCCGCACTCGACGACCCTCCACAGGGGCGTTAGTCCGTAGCTGGTTCCCAGTTGGACGAGGAGTGAGGCAGCAGCGGTCGATGCGGCCCGCCCCCGGGAGGCTGGCGACTCCTTCGACGTAGTGGCTGCTTGCACGGGAGCGAGCATGATCCTGGTATCAGTCATGATACCATGCACGTATGGCCATGACCTTGCGGCTAAGCGAACCGGAAGGCGAAGCGCTCCGGCGCCGCGCAGCGCGAGAGGGACGCTCCATGCAAGAGGTAGCACGCCAGGCCGTGCGTGAGTACATCGAACGCACGAGCAAACGCGAGCTGCTGGACGAGGTGCTCGATGAGGAACTGCCTCGGTACGCCGAGGCGCTCGAGCGTCTCGGACGTTGATCTACCTCGACCTGGACGACCTCCTCCACATCGCGGAGCGTGTTCTGTCCGCGGTGGAGGTACGCGACGCTGGGTTGCTTGAGGCTGCCGTGGCACGTCCCCGCGCCAGCGCCTTCGGAGACGACGCTTACCCGACCCTGCACGAAAAGGCCGCGGCGCTGCTGCACTCCGTGGTGCGCAGCCACGCGCTCGTCGACGGCAACAAGCGGCTGGGCCTAGCGAGCGTCATCGCGTTCTACGGTGTGAACGGTTTCCGGCTTACCTTCACCATCGACGAGGCGTACGACCTGGTCATCGCGATCGCAGCAGGAGAGCTCGACGACGTGAGCGCCATCGCCGAGCGTCTCGCAGCTCGATCCGAACCAAGGGCATGACGACGCCTGTCTCCTTGACTCACGACGTCGCTGCTGTTGAATCTTCGCCGCTCGAGTAGGTGCCGCCTCAAGCCCGCCGTCGGCTACTCAGGGTAAGCGCCCTGCCACCTCCAAGATCTCGGGCCTACCCGGCGAGGACCGTAGTAGGTCCGTTGGCCGTGGGGGGTTGTGCCGCATT
>SKPY01000423.1 GCA_007119305.1 Nitriliruptorales bacterium | reverse complement strand
GGCGGCGACCCGCCCGCCCTGAACGACGAGCTGCGTAGCCTCGCCGAGGCCTGGATCGACAGCGATCCCGACCCCGACACCCGGGCGGAGATCGTCGCCCTGCTCGACGCCGGGGACGCAGCGGCGCTCGCCGAGCGCTTCGCCGGCACGCTCGCGTTCGGCACTGCCGGGATCCGCGGTCCGCTGGGTGCGGGGCCCGCGCGCATGAACCGCGCGGTCGTGCGGCGCGTCAGCGCGGGTGTGGCGGCGCGGCTCGCGCAGGAGCCCGAGGCGCTCGAGCACGGCGTGGTCGTCGGCCACGACGCGCGCCACGGCTCGGAGGTGTTCGCCACCGATGCCGCAGCCGTGTTCGCCGGGGCGGGGTTCACCGTGCACCGCTTCGACGGGGTCGTGCCCACCCCGCTGCTCGCGTTCGCTGTCCGTCACCTCGGCGCGGCCGGCGGGGTCATGGTGACCGCCAGCCACAACCCGCCGGCCGACAACGGCTACAAGGTCTACTGGCGCGGTGGGGCCCAGATCGCCGAGCCGCTGGACCTCGAGATCGCCGCCGCCATCGGCGAGGTGGGCGACATCAGGTCCCTCCCGCTGTCCGACATCGGCATCCGCGCGGTCGACGCCGAGGTGCGCGACGCCTACGTGCAGGCTTGCCTCGACCTGGCCGGCCACCCCGAGGCCCGCGACCTGCGGGTCGTCTACACCCCCCTGCACGGCGTAGCTGCGCAGCTGTGCATGCAGGTGCTCGAACGCGCCGGCTTCGTCGACGTGCGCCTCGTGTCCGCGCAGGGTGCACCGGACCCGGACTTCCCGACCGTCGCGTTTCCCAACCCCGAGGAGCCGGGCGCGCTGGACCTCGCGCTCGCCGAGGCGACCGAGTGCGATGCCGACCTCGTGATCGCCAACGATCCGGACGGCGATCGCATCGCGCTGGCGGTGCCCGACGGCGACGGCTGGCGGCTGCTGTCGGGCGACGAGACCGGCTGCCTGCTCGCCGAGGAGCTCCTTGCCCGCGGCAGCGGGTCCGACCGGGCGGTGGCCACCACCGTGGTGTCGTCCACGCTGCTGCGCGCCATCGCGGCGCACCACGGGGTCGGGTACGCGGAGACGCTCACGGGGTTCAAGTGGCTCGCCCGAGCGGTGGAGGAGGTCGAGCGCGCCGGTGGCCGCATGGTGCTGGCCTACGAGCAGGCGCTCGGGGTGATGTGCGGCGACGCGGTGCGGGACAAGGACGGCATCTCGGCCGCGCTCGTCGCCGCGGACCTTGCCGCAGCGCGCAAGGCCGCAGGCTCCGACCTGCCCGACGCGCTCGACGACCTCGCGCGTCGTCACGGGGTGCACGCGACGACCGGCCGCTCGGTGCGCCTCGAGGGGACGCACGGGCCCGCGCTCGTGGCGGAGGTCCTCGGCCGGCTGCGGGAGGCACCACCACGCGCGCTGCTCGGGGTGGACGTCGCCGCCGTGGCGGACCGCCGGGCGCGCGTGCGCACGACCCGGGACGGGCAGTCCGCGCTCCTCGACACGCCGCCTGCCGACCTGCTGACCTTCGAGCTCGACGACGGCTCCCGCCTGCAGGTCCGGCCGAGCGGCACCGAACCGCTGCTGAAGTTCTACGTCGAGGTGGTCGAGCCCGTCAGCGGCGCTGACGTCGCCGGCGCACGCCGCGCAGCTGCACGGCGGCTCGAGCAGCTCGCGGACGCGTTCGTGACGCTGGCGCTCGGCGCGACCGGCCCGGCCGGCTGAGGGACGCGCCTGCGCGTCACAGCGGCAGCGGGATCGTGCGGTCCGCGCCGTCGAGCACGCGCACCCGCAGGCCGCAGTCGAGCAGGAACCGGCGCGTGGCCTCCCAGTCCTCGTAGCGGCCACCGGCGGCGACGACCTCGGCGATGCCCGAGTTCGCGATCAGCTTGGCGCAGGCGAAGCACGGCGCCTGCGTCGTGTAGATCGTCGCCCCGGCGCGCTGCTCGGGCGCGGCGAAGAGCAGGGCGTTGGCCTCCGCGTGCAGCGCGACGCAGTTGGAGTAGTCGGGGTCCGCGCCGACCGGCAGCGACGACGCGCCCCGCGGGCACGCGCCCGCGTCGCAGTGGCCGTAGCCCGCCGGCGGCCCGTTGTAGCCCGTCGAGCGGATGTGGCGCTCGGCGACCACCACCGCGCCCACCTTGCGGCGCACGCAGTTCGACCGGGTCGACGCGGCGTGGGCGATGCCCAGGAAGTACTCGTCCCAGCTCTGCCGACCGTTGCTCGCCAGTCCGTGCATCTGCATTGCCCACCCGTTCGTGCGCTCGGCCCGGCGCCCGGGCACGGGCGCGCAGTGCTGGTCCCGGGGAAGGTGCGGCAGCTGCCGCGGGCGCCACCGGGCCAGCCTACGGGCGGATGGCAGCCACGTCGAGCCCCGCGCGGACGTCAACCGCGGGGGTCGCCGACCGCGCCGAGGAACACGACCGCCCCGGTGTCGGTGTCGGAGATCGTGAACACGAACGGGCGGTCGACGATGAACTCCAGCGGGTCGAGGGGCGCGGACTCGACCAGCACGCCGCCGGTGACGGCCGCGGCCTCGGTGCCCTCCTCGTCGACGCGGATGTAGGTCTTGTGGACCACGACGTCGAGCCACGGAGCGGCCGGCGACAGCGGGCGGAAGTCCGCCGCGGGGGTGAACGGCAGCTCCATGCCGAGCGCTGCGAGCGGCTCGTTCAGCTCGGCATCCCACTCGAGCTCGAAGCGCGGCAGTGCGAGGCGGTCCACCTCGGCGGGGGCGAGGTCGTCGACGGCCGCGCGCCACTCGTCACGATCGAGGGTGTCGAGCAGGCCGGGCAGCCCGTCGGGCGCGTCGGGCAGGAAGACCTCCATGCCGTAGCGCTCCTCGTCGCCGTAGGGCAGGCGCAGCACGGCGTAGCCGTCGCGGTCGGCGTAGGCGAGCTCCTCGTCGCGCAGGTGCATGAGCGGGACGTCGACCGCGCTGCCGTCGGCGAGGGTGAAGGGCTCGTCGCGGGTCTGGTCGGGGTCGAACGGCGTGCTCCACTCGCCGAGGAAGTAGACCGCGTTCGCCAGCACGAGCACCGCCTGGGCGTTCGGCAGACCGAGGTCCTCGGCGATGTCCTCGATGAGCCCCTCCGTGTGCTCGACGACCCAGGCGTCGATGTCCTCGGCGGTGGCCTCCGCGCCGAGGTCGGCCTCCTCGAGGGTGGCCCCGAAGGTGGCGCGCACGAAGGCGAGGTAGTCGTCCTCGAAGGGCGTCCCCTCGTTGGCCCAGAGGGCGTTGGCGACCGACAGCGTGACGTCCTCGGAGTCGGCGAGCTGGCCCAGCAGGGCCCCGACCCGGGCGTCGCGGGCGGCGTCGAGGCCGAGCACCGCGACCATCTGCTCGGCGGTCTCGCTGCCCGCGCCGGCGAGCACCATGGCGAGCAGCGTCGCGACGGACACCGGCGAGATGACCGTGTTGTCCTGCTCGTCGGCGACCGCGCCCAGCAGGTCGAACCCGAAGGCGTTCAGCGCGTCGGCGACGGCTGCCGCATCCTGCGGCGCGAGGTCGGCGACGAGCTCTGCGTCGATGCGGGCGGAGTCGCCCGGCGGACCCGGGTCGGCCCCGCACGCAGCGAGCAGGAGTGCGCCGGACAGGACGACGGCAACCAGTCGGACCGAGGAGCGCATTGCCAACCCTTTCGACGCTGTTGCGGGTTCGACGCCGAGCGCTCGCCGCGGGTTGCGTCTACGATCCGTCCATGTCGCGTCGTGACCAGATCCGCATGTCCGAGGCCGAGCTGGCGGCGTTCCTCGACGCCCAGGGCACCATCGTGGTCGGCACGAACGGGCCGGACGGGCGCCCGCACCTCACGGCCCTGTGGTACGTGCCCTCGGGCACGGTGGTCAGCGCCTGGACGTACGCGAAGTCGCAGAAGGTCCGCAACCTGGAGCGGGACCCGCGTGCGACGCTGCTCGCAGAGGACGGGGCGACCTACGAGGAGCTGCGCGGCGTGATGCTCCACTGCGCCGTCGAGGTCATCCGCGATACCGAGGCGGTCACGGAGCTGGGGTTCGCGGTCATGGCCCGCTACGCCCCCGGGCACGCGCACCCCACGCCGGAGGTGCACGAGCTCGTCGCTGCGCAGGCGCCCAAGCGGGTGGGGCTCGTCTTCACCCCGGCGAGCGTCGCGACCTGGGACCACGCGAAGCTCGCCGGGACCTACTGAACCTCAGAGGTTGCCGCGGGCCTGCTGCTCGCGCTCGATGGCCTCGAACAGCGCCTTGAAGTTGCCCACGCCGAAGCCGCGGGAGCCGTGGCGCTCGATGATCTCGTAGAACACCGTCGGCCGGTCCTGCACAGGCTCGCTGAAGATCTGCAGCAGGTAGCCCTCGTCGTCGGCATCGACCAGGATGCTGTGCTCGGCCAGGCGGTCGAGGTCCTCGTCGATCCGGTCGAGGTCGAGCCGGGCGCGCACGTCGGCGTAGTAGGTGTCGGGCACGCGCATGAAGCGCACGCCGTTCGCGCGCAGCCGCGCCACCGTCGCCACGATGTCGTCGGTGGCGAGCGCCATGTGCTGGACCCCCGGGCAGCGGTAGAAGTCGAGGTACTCCTCGATCTGGCTCTTCTTCTTGCCCTGTGCCGGCTCGTTGATCGGCAGCTTGATGCGGCCCTCGCCGTCCCAGAGCACCTTGCTCATCAGCGCGGTGTAGTCCGTCGAGATGGCCTGGTCGTCGAAGTGCACGAGCTGGGAGAAGCCCATGATGTCCTCGTAGAACTGGGCCCAGGTCTGCATGTGGCCGAGCTCGACGTTCGCCACGACGTGGTCGATCGTCGTGAGCCCCACCGGCTCGCTCGCAGGCAGCGTCAACAGCGGCGTCGCGCCCTGCGCCTGTCCGCTGGCGCCCACCGGCTGGTAGCCGGGCATGAAGACCCCGGAGTAGGCGCTCGCGTCGACGAAGGAGTGGTTCGTCTCGCCGTAGGCCTTGATCGCGCTGACCACGACCTTGCCGTGGTCGCCCTCGACCACCTCCGGCGCGCGGACGCCTTGGGCCCCGCGCGCGAGCGCGGACTCGTAGGCGGCCGCGGCATCGGGCACCGCGAACGCGACGTCGCGCACGCCGTCGCCGTGCTCGGCCTGGTGGGCCACGACGGGGCTCGCGGGCTCGAGCCCCGCGGTGAGCACGAAGCGGATGTCGCCCTGCTCGAGCACCCAGGAGCTGCGGTCCCGCACGCCGGTCTCCGGACCCGCGTAGGCGACCGGTGTGAAGCCGAACGCCGTGCGGTAGTAGTGCGCGGCCTGCTTCGCGTTGCCGACGTAGAACTCGATGTGGTGGTAGCCCTGGATCGGCATCTGGTCGGTCATGGCTGCTCCCTCCCGGTCCGTCCTCGTCTCGCAGTATGTCCGATGCCCGACCGTCACAGGACTCCCCTGTGCGCCCAGCGCATCCCCAGCTGGGGGTTGGGAGCGCTGCTTGCGCCGTGCGCGTCGCCGGTGCTCCCACCGGTGCGGCGGTCAGGCGGTGGGCGGGGGGCGGTCCTCCATCTCGGGGGGCCGCAGGTCCCATTCGGCGTCGCCGATCACGAGCCGGTGCACCGGCTCGCCTCCTTCGAGGTGGTCCATGATCTCGGGCACGTCGGCCTCGATCACGCCGCCGTAGAACACGTCGTCGGGGAACACCGCGACGATCGGCCCGACCATGCACGCCTCCATGCAGCCGGCGTAGACCACCTTCACGCCCGTGGCGAGCCTGCGGCCCTGCTCCTCGCGCAGGGCGTTGAAGAGGTCGCCGGCGCCGTTGTCCACGCAGCTCGGGCGGGGATGCTCCGGGTCGCGCTTGTTGATGCAGACGAACACGAACTTCTCGGGCTTGGGCATCGGGGCGGTTCCTTTGGCCGGTGCTCGGTACCGTAGTCGCAGGATGCCCGCTGGACGTGGGGCTGCAACGCATGAGCGACGACAAGCGCAGGCGCGCCGGCCGCGCCGACGACGGTGCGGGCCCGGCCGCCGGCGACGGCGGCGCG
>SKPY01000509.1 GCA_007119305.1 Nitriliruptorales bacterium | reverse complement strand
CAGCACCGTGTGGGTGGCCAGGCGCCGCAGCCGCTGCGTCGGCAGCGCCACGCGGGCCGCACGACGTGCCCATCGCGGCGGCTGCCGCAGCGTGCGCATGAGCCGGCGGCTCCGCGGCGTGGCACTGGCGTTGTGCGTGCCGTCGAGGTCGAGCGCCGCGGCCGGGTCGACGCCGATCGCGGCGCAGACGCCGGCGACGGTCGCCGCCGGGTCGCGCACGAGATCGTCGTAGAGGACCATCTGGATCTGCTCGCGCGGGATCGACCGGAGGAGACGGTCGAGCTGCTCGCCGTACCGGCTCATCGCCAGGTAGTGCCAGATGGGCAGGTAGCCGGCGGCGCGACGCTCGGGCTCGCGCTCCACGGCCGCGAGGAAGTCCGCGACCGGCTCGCGGCCCTCACGGCGGAGGAACAGGTAGGACGAGTAGGCGCGGTCGACCGGGTCCCGCAGGAGCACGATCACCGTCGCGTGCGGGACCGTGGCACGGATCGCGGCCGCGCTGTGCGGGTCGTAGAGGTAGCCGGTGGAGGCCTCGCCGACGGCGCGTGCGCCCGTCGCGGCGTCGAAGAGCCGCTCGTAGGCCGCCCGAGAGCTCACGAACGCCTCGTCGACCAGCCGGTCCCCGGGGCCCGCACGGTCCCGGATCGAGGTCTCGGCGAAGAAGTGGGGCTCCTTCGGCTCCGACATGTGGACGTCGGGATGCTGCTGCAGGATGCGCCACATCGCGGTGGTGCCGCACCGCGGGGCGCCGGCGATCAGGAAGGTGGGCAGCATCGGGAGCCACGCTAGTCGCTGCGGATGAGGACCTGCCGCGCAGTAGGCTGCTCGACCGCCGTCCAGCCTCGAAAGGCCACCGCGTGACGTCTTCGCCGGCGCCGAGGGTGACCATCGGGCTGCCGGTGCGCGACGGCGGCGCATTCCTGGCCGAGGCCCTCGACTCGCTGCTGGCCCAGAGCTTCGGGGATCTCGAGGTGCTGGTGCTGGACAACGGCTCCAGCGACGACACGCCGCGCATCGCCGCGGCGGCCGCCGCGCGCGACGACCGCGTCCGCTACCTGGTCAACCCCCGCGATCTCGGCGTGTCCCGCAACCACAACCGCGCGGTGCGGCTCGCCCGGGGCGAACTGTTCAAGTGGGCCTCGCACGACGACGTCTGCGAGCCCGACCTCGTGCGCCGGTGCGTCGAGGCGCTCGACGCGGACCCCGGCGTGGTGTGCGCCTACGCGCGTGCGGTCGACATCGACGAGCAGGACCGTCGGGGCCGGATATGGCCACCTCGACCGGCGCTGAGCGACGCCGACCCGGTCCGTCGCTTCCGTGACGTGCTGGACAACCGCAACAAGATGTATCCGCTGTTCGGGGTGATGCGCCGTGCCGTGCTCGAGCGGACCGCCGGCTTCGGCCACCATCACGGTGGCGACCGCACCCTGCTGGCCGAGGTGGCGCTGCGGGGGCGCTTCGCGGAGATCGACCAGCCGCTGTTCCTGCGACGCGAGCACGCCCGGCGCGCTTCCCGGGCGCGCGGCGGCCCGCACCATGCCGTGCGCATCTGGCGGCCGGAGCGGGCGGGCCGGGTCTGGAACTTCCCGTACCTCGCGCACCTGGCCGCGATCCTGGCCGCGATCCGTCGTGCCCCGCTGACCTCCTCCCAGCGCTGGCGCTGCTACGGCTACCTGCCACGGTGGGTGGCGCAGGAGGACTTCCTCGCCAAGCTGGCCTACGACGTGGCGATCCCGGCCCGGCCGCTGATCGCCGCGGCGCTGCGCGGCTACGGGAGGCTCCGGCGCCACCAGTCGGACGAGGAGCTCGAGCCGGCCTGATGGCTCCGCACGCTGACGTGCACGGGCGTCAGCCCAACGTGTCCAGCAGGTCGAGGTAGGCGTCGGCGACCACCTCGGAGCGGAAGCGCGTCCAGGCGTGCTCCGGCGCCGGGTCCCCGCCGCGCTCGAGACGGGCCAGCAGCGCCTCGGCCAGCTCCCGGACGGCCCCGACGGGGACGAGGTCGCCGTAGCGGCCGTCGGCGAGGATCTCCGCGGGGCCGCACGGGCAGTCGGCCGCCACGATCGGCCGGCCGAGCGCGAGCGCCTCGATCAGGGCGTTGCCGAGTCCCTCGTATCGCGACGCCAGGGCGAACACCGAGGCACGGGCCACCAGCGGGAGCGGATCGGCGAGGTAGCCGGCGAGGTGGACGTCGTCGGTGAGGCCGAGATGGTCGACGCGGCGCTGCAGCGCCTGCCGCTGCCCGCCCTCCCCGACGATGATCAGCCGCGCGTCGCGATGTCGCCGGACCCGCGCGAAGGCGTCGATGAGGACGTCATGGCCCTTCTGCGGAGCCAGCCTGCCCACGGAGACGACCACCGGCCGATCCTCGTCCAGCCAGGGGTGGGCGGCAGGGCGTGCGGCCCGATCGTGGAAGTCGGGGGTGACCACGGGGTCGTGGATCACCGCGACCGCCGACCGCGGCAGCCTCGTCAGGGCGGCCAGCCGGTCTCCGAGCCCGTGCGACACGGCGACGACGGCGTCGGCTCGCGGGTACAGCGCACCGACGAGGCGCAGCAGCACGCGCTCCTTGCGGCTCGCCGCCTGCCCCCACATGGAGTGCAGGTCGTTGTGCTCGGTGACGACGACGTGCGTGCGGCTGCGGGCCAGGCGAGCCGACACGAGCGCCACGAGGTTGGCCAGCGGCATGGCCCCCACCAGGGCACGCGGACGCCGGCGGCGCAGATAGCGCACGAGCCACGGCACCGCCTCCATGGTCCGTCGGGCACCCACGTGCAGGCGCGTGACGCCGGGGGGCACCGCCAGCCCCGGAGGATCGTCGCGGTCGAAGAGCACGAGGTCGACGGGTTGACCGGCGCGCACGAGCCCCTCGGCCAGCCGGAAGGTGGCGCGCTCGATCCCGCCGCCGCCGTCGAGCAGCGGGACGAGCAGGCAGACCGGCCGGGACGTGCTGTGGGACGTCATCGCCGGTCACCGCCGGCGGGGACCGCGAGCCTCGTCGGCGAGGCGTGCGTGGAGTCGGGTGTAGCGCTCGATCATCGCGCCGAGCGCGAAGTGCTCGCGGATGCGATCCTGCGCCCGCCGGCCCAGCCGCAGGCGGGCGTCGGGCGCCATGGCGATCACCTGCGCCAGCGCGTCCGCGAGCCGGCGGTCATCGCCCGGGGGGACCACCAGGCCGGTGTCGTCGACCATCCGCGCGCAGTCGCCGTCGTCGGTGGTCACCACGGGCACGCCGTGCGCCATCGCCTCTCCGATGGTGTTGGGCACCGCCTCACCGGCGATCGAGGACGAGCACACCACGTCCGCGGCGGCGTACACCGAGGCCACGTCCTGCCGCTCTCCCAGCAGGTGGATGCGGGAGGCGACGCCGGTCCGGTGGATCCAGGTGGCCAGCGCGGCGTTGTCCCAGGTGATCCCGGTGCCGCACATCACGACGTGCGCATCGTGGCGACGAAGGACGCGCCCGACCGCTCGGAGGAATCCCGGAAGGTCCTTCTGCGGGTCGAACCGGCACACCCGCGCGATCAGCACCTCGTCGGCGCCCACCTCGAGTTCCTCACGCAGCCTCTGGCGGGCTCGCGGGTCCGGCTCGGTCGCCACCCAGCCGTTGTCGATGACCACGAGTCGGCGACGGCGGTAGCCGATCCGACCGTGCCAGTCCCGGGCGGCCTCGCCGAGGCAGACGACCGCGGCCGGCAGGACGTGGGACAGCGCGGCGTTGACCCGGGCGAGCAGCCGCGTGGCGCGCGCGTGGGCCCCCGGGGCCAGCCGGGCGCTGCGGACGTTCCAGGCGACGGGACCGGTGCCGGCCAGTCGTGCGGCGAGCCCGCCGAGGAAGTCCGCGTGGTACATCCAGGTCTGCACGACGGCGGGGCGCTGCGCACGCAGCCGGCGCCGGAGCACGGCGAGCCCCCGCGGCAGGTCACCCAGGCCCCGCAGCCCCAGGCACTCGACCTCGATCCCGAGGTCCTCGATCCGGCGGGCGAGCGGGCCCGGCATCCCCAGGGCGATCACGCTCGGCTCGATGCGAGCGCGGTCCGTGCCGGCGAGCAGGCGCCAAAGCACCATCTGGGCGCCACCGACCGTGGTGTCGGTGATGACGTGGACCACCCGCAGCGGCTCGCGGCCAACGACGCTCACGGGGAGACCGGGCCGCGCTGGTGCGCCGCGTGGCGGGTGCGGGCCACCAGCTCATGGATGGAGCCGGGCAGCAGCGCCAGCGTGGCCAGGCCCGCGGCGGCGGGGCACCGCCACCCCGCGAAGGCACACCGCAGAGCGTCGCGGCGCCGACCCGCCCGCAGGTACCGCAGGCCGAGGCTGACCGTGCGCCACGCGGCGATCCGCGCCAGCTTGCGGTCGTCCACCGTGCCCGTTCCGGCGAGCTTGTCCAGCACGCGTCGGCGCGACCACTCCGCGTACCGGAGGTGCTCCGCGGACTCCGGCCGCTGCCGGACCGTGTACCAGCACCACGTCGCCGCGACGTCCACCGTGGCCCCGGCCTGCAGGAGCCGGACCCACAGGTCGGTGTCCTCGGCGAACGGCAGCTGCTCGTCGAAGCCGCCGACCTGCTCGACGGCGAGGCGGTCGGCGACGACGCCGCTGGTCGTGACGGCCCCGCGACAGAGCACGTCGAAGAGGGTCGGGGGCCGCGAGGGCACGCGCCGTCGGCGCTGGAGCCGGTGCTGCTCGTCGACCTCGTGGCGCCCGGCGAGCAGGAGCTGCGGGCTCGTGGCCAGCAGGTGGGAGCGGACGGTGGCGAGGTAGTCCTCGGGCCAGGCGTCGTCGGCGTCGAGGAAGGCGACGTAGTCGGTCCGAAGCCGACACAGCCCGGCGTTGCGCGCCGCTGCGACGCCGCGTGGCGCGGTGGTCGCCACCTCGGCGCCCCACGCGGCCGCCCGCTCGGCCGTGTCGTCGGTGGAGCCGTCATCGATGACAACGACCTGCTGCGCCGGGACCCGCTGGTCGTGCACGGAGGCCAGGGCGCGCCCGATCGTGGCGGCCGCGTCGCGGGCGGGCAGGCACACCCCGATGCTGGGCGGCCGCGCCGCCCCCGGGGGCCGGTCGTCGTGTGGGTCGGGGAGGGCGTGCACGGCAGCGAGGCTAGCGCCGGCCACCGCCGTCGCGTGTAGGGTCAGCGCCCTCGTGTAACAGGATTGGGGGCTCGTGCCCAAGGTGCTGTTGGTCGCGCACTGGGACTGGGTGCTGGCGCATTTCCGGCTGCCGATCGCCCGTGCCCTGCGAGCCCACGGCGCCGAGGTCGTGCTGGTCTCGCCGCCGGGAGACTCCGTGCAGACCCTGCGGCGCGAGGGCTTCCGCTGGGTGCGCTGGGACGTCGACCGGCTCGGTGGCCTGCCCCACCGTGAGGCCGCGGCGGTGCGCCGGCTGGCGGCGATCTACCGCCGCGAGCAGCCGTGCGCCGTGCAGCACTTCACCCTCAAGCCGGTGCTGTACGGGTCGGTGGCGGCCCGACTCGCGGCCGTGCCGGCCGTGCTGAACGTCTTCAGCGGCCTGGGGTATGTCTTCAGCGACCGTGGCCGGCGACTTCGTCGCGTGCTGCTCCCGCTGCTCCGTTGGGCAGGCCACCAGGAGCGGACCTGGACCTTCGCTCTGAATGCACACGACCTCGACGTCCTCCGTGGACTCCGCGTCGCCCCGCGAGAGCGCTCGGCGCTGTTGCCAGAAGGGGTGGACACCACGCGGTTCCGGCCGGGCGAGGACGGCGGGGACGAGGACGAGCCCGTGGTCCTGATGGCAGCGCGGCTCCTGCACGACAAGGGCGTGGCCGACCTCGTCGCGGCGGCGCGCGAGTTGCGTCGACGCGACGTTCGGGCCCGGGTACACATCGCCGGAGAACCCGACGCCGGTAATCCGACCTCGGTGCCCTGGTCGCAACTCGAGCGGTGGCGACAGGAGGGGATGGTCGAGTTCCTGGGCTCCCGCGATGATGTCGACGAGTTGCTGCGCACATCCGACATCGCGGTGCT
>SKPY01000216.1 GCA_007119305.1 Nitriliruptorales bacterium | reverse complement strand
TGCTGGCAGCTGCGGCGGCGTCAGGCGCGACGGCTGCGGAGCAACCGTCCAAGGAGGCGGGACTCATGTCGGACGATGCCGACGACCGGGTTGGCCTGCGCAACCGCACCGGCATGCGGCTGGAGATCGCCAACCCAGACGAGCGCACGCTCGTGCTCGCGCCCCTCGAGCTGCGCACGCTCGCGCGCGCGACCCGCGACGAGTTCGTGCTCACCGACCTGCAGCTGCGCGGCCTCGTGGCGGACGAGCAGCCCGCCGTCGAGGAGCGCAGCCTCGAGGGGCTTGGCACGCTGGTCTGGGTGGGCCTGCTCCTGCTGTTCGGCGCGAGCTTCCTCATCGAGGACCTCTACCCCGGCGCCGTGCACTGGCTGTGGTCCATCGGGCTCACCGGTCTCGGACTCGTCCTCGCCGGCGCCATCTGGGTGCTGCTGAAGGGCGCCGACGCCGCGCGGCGCCAGGCTGCCCAGTTCCTCGCGCTGATGCTCGTGATCCTCGTGGGCGTCGGCTTGCCGGCCGGCACCATCTACGTCTTCGGCGACGTCCCCCAGCTGCTGTCCGACGGACCGTCGACGGCGCTGTTCGGCCGAGCACTGCAGCTGGGCTTCATCGCCGTGGCCGCGCTCGTGCCCGCGCTGCTGTACTTCCTGTTCGACCGCAAGCAGCTGTCGACGCAGCGCCAACGCTTCGAGCAGCACGTCTTCCGGCTCGACCCCGACGTGCGCACGCTGTCGGATCTCCAAGCGCGCTATGGCAAGCAGGTCGAGGAGGTCTTCGGCACGGGGGGCGCGAGCCGCCTGGCGCGGCACACGCGCTGGCCGATCCTGCTCGCCACCGTCGTGCTGACCGTCGGCTGGCTGGTGGCCCTCCTGCCGGTCGGCACCCCGCCGGAGCTGGCCACCCCCGCTGACACGCTCGCGCTGTTCCGACCCCAGGCGTCGCTCGTGGCGTTCGGCTTCCTCGGCGCCTACTACTTCGCGCTGCACACGGTCCTGCGGCGCTACGTCCGCGCGGACCTGCAACCGAAGACGTACAGCACCATCAGCACCCGCGTGCTCGTCGTCGTGGTGCTCGCGTGGGTGCTCGAGGCCGTCGCCGGTGAGATCTCCCCCCTCCTGCTCCTGGGCGCGTTCGTCGTCGGGGTGCTCCCCGAGACGTTCTTCACGTTCGTGCAGGAGACCGTCGTGCGCGGAGGAGTCATCGGCGGGGTGGTCCCCCGGCTCAGGGAGCGCCACCCGCTCGACCGCCTCGACGGCATCGACCTCTACGACCGCGCCCGGCTCATGGACGAGGGGGTCACCAACGTCGAGGCCCTCGCGCACCACGACCTCGTGGACCTCCTGCTGGAGACGCGGATCCCGGCCGCGCGGCTGATCGACTGGGTCGACCAGGCGATCCTGTACCTGCACGTCGTCACGGAGACGCAGGATGACGGGGCCGACCAGCGCTGGCGGTCTCATCTGCGCGCCTGCGGGATCCGCACGGCCACCGACCTGGAGGCGGCCTGCCGCCGCGCCGGTGGGGACGACGCCGCGCTCGCCCTGCTCGTGCGGCCGGCCGACGACGAGGAGCCCGCAGCGGCGCTGTGGCGCCTGCGCTTCCTGCTGGCCAGCCTGGACCGCGACGAGTGGCTGATCCACGTCCGGCACTGGCGCGAGCACGGGCAGGTCGCCACCCGCGTGATCCGCCTCGACGCGTCAGGCCGTTGGGTGGACGCGCCGGGCGCGGCGGGCGAGCCGGCGGCAGCGGGCGAGTCGGCTGCGGCGGGCAAGGTGGTCGTGCCGGCGGCGCCTCACCCCGCTGAGGTGATGCTGCCGGCGGCGCCCGACCCCGCCACGACGCCGGAGCGGCCCGCTGTCACCGTGACGGACCTGACGCTCGACGCACCGCACCTCGAGGCTGAACGTTGACCACCGCGCAAGGAGTAGGTGGCAGGAGCAGCCGGCCCGAGCGCTCGCCGGCCCGCTTGGTCGGCGACTCCCCTTGCTGTGCGGCCGTGTCGGTCACGACCCAAAGCGATCCTTGCCGTCGCCGTCCCCCTCGCCGTCGCCCGCTATCGGCGCGGATGATCGGTGCGTCGTTGAGGAGGGAGCAATGGGCGGTGTGCAGGTACTTGCCACGTCCGCCTTGTCGTCCGCCTGTCGGTGCATCTTCGACGACTCTTGGACGAGGCGTTCGCGGGCGCGTCATGCAACGGGCTGGGCAGCTCATCCGCGCCGAGTTCGACATCGGGGCGCTGTCGACCAGTGCCCATCCCTTCTACGAGGGTCACGGGTGGGAGCGCTGGCAGGGACCCACCTACGTGCGACGCGGCGCCCAACTCGTCCGCACCCCCGACGAGGATGCAGGGATCATGGTCCTGCGGTTCGGCCCGAGCCAGAACGTCTCCCGTGCCGCCGGAATCTCGTGCACCGCGCGTGTCGGCGCTGACTGGTAGACGCTCCACCTGTTGACCGGGGAACGTGGCCCGGACCTGGGGCAGCAGTCAGGCCGCCCGCAGCAGCACAGTGCCCACCGCTGGAGAGCCCAGCCGCGGGCGCCCCCAGCAGTGTTGCGTCGCCGGGCTGCTGCACCCGTCAGGCGGATGCCCCGCCAAGACCGCGGGGCATCCTGCGCTGCGGGACGGTCGGTCATGCGAGCTGCTCGAGCGTGTTCGCGAGGGCGGGCAGCACCTCCTCGCGCCAGCCCGGGCCCATGTGGTCGAACGCATGACGGTCGATCGGCTGCGTGAGGTCAAAGCCGGAGTGCTCGAGGAACAAACGGGTGCCGTCACCCTCGGGCACGAGGGTCCAGGTCAGCGTCCAGTTGTCGGTGAACGTGAACACCAGCCGCCGTTCCGGTTCGACCGCAAGCACCTGGCAGGGCACCTGTCCCCACGCCTCCATGTCGAGGGTGAACTCGTGGCCCTCGATGGCGCGGATGTCACCGGCGGCCCACCAGCGGGCCATCAGCTCAGGCTCGGTGAGCGCCCGCCACACCCTGCCGGGCTCATGCGCCAGGAACTGATCGACCTGGATCGTCTCGCTGTTCGCATGCGCAGCTTCGGTCACGGTTGCTCCTTCTCGTCTGCGTCGAGCACGTCGGACAGGGACGTCAAGCGGTCGCGCCAGTAGCGCTCGAACGGGTGCAGCCACGCGCTCACGGCGGTCAGCCCCTCCGGGGCCAGCTCGTAGTACCGCTTGCGCCCTGACGGGTTCTCGTGCACCAGGCCGGCCAGTCGCAGCACGCGCAGGTGCTCGGACACGGCGGGTCGACTGAGCTCGAACCGGCCGGCGATCGCCCCCGCGGTCATCGGCCCGCCCCGCAGCAGCCCGAGGACCTCCCGGCGCACCGGATTGGCGAGTGCTGAGAACACGTCGTTGTCGACCACGGCACGAACAATATGTCGGAGCAACCCGACATGTCAAGTCTTTCCGACACGTTTGTTCTATCGCGCTGCGGTCATGACAGCAGCGCGCGGCGCAGCTGCCACGCGGCGACGGCGAGCAGCGCCGCGCCGTAGACCCCGAGCACGGTCACGGCGCCGAGGACGTCAGGCACTCCAGCCCCGCGCATGGTGACAGCGGTGAGCCCGTCCATCGCCCAGGCGTGCGGGGTCAGGCGACCGATGGCCTGCAGCGGCGCGGGCACGATCTCCAGCGGCCACAGGCAGCCCCCGAGCATCCCCAGCCCGATGCCCATCGGCACCGCGACCGTGGCTGCCTGCTCGGCGTTGCGGAAGCGGGCGCCCATGAGCATCGCCGCGCCGGTGCCCGCGAGCGAGATCAGCACCACGATCAGCGCGACCGCGAGCGGGTCCTGCCAGTCGACACCGAACAGCATCGAGGCCCCGACCACCACGAGCACCCCCTGGAAGAGCGCGACCGCGAAGCGGGCGCTGGCCTCGCCGAGCAGGACGGTGCGCGCCGAGGTGGGCGCGGCGAGCATGCGACGGGACAGCCCCAGGCGTCGGGTCTCGACCAGGGCGGAGGACCCCACGAGGGAGGTGATGAAGACGAACAGCACGAGGTTGCCCGCCGCCGACTGGCTCAGCGGATCGTAGTCGTCGGCCACGGCGGTGACGGTCTCCACGACCACCTCCGGTTCGCCGGCGCGGTCCACCGCTGCGGCCATGGCGCGCGCCTCGTCGGCGCCCAGGCCGGACGTCGCGGCCGCGATCCGGCCTGCTTCGATGCGGGCGCTCTCCTCGGCGACGATCCGGTCGATGACCGAGCGGGCGACCGCGGGCAGCCCGCCGCTCGGGTCGGCGAGGAGCTCCACGTCCACGGTTTCGTCGGCGCGCAGGGCCGCGTCGAGCCCGTGGGGCAGCACGACTGCGGCCTGCAGGCGGCCTCGCCGCAGCGCGCGCTCCAGCTGCGCGCGGTCGCCGTAGCGGACGACCTCGAGCTCCTCGGCGTCCTGCAGGCGGTCGACGAGCGCGGTCGCGACCGCCGCGTCGTCGTGAGCGAGGAGTCCGACCGCAGGGCTGGCGGGCCCGTCGGCCGCGGCGACCCCAAAGAGCAGGATGATCAGAAACGGCAGCAGGAGGATGAAGAACAGGCCGAGCCGGTCACGCGACAGGCGCGTGAGGTTGGCCCGGATGATCGCTGCGACCACCTGTATGCCCCTGGTCCTGCCGGCCGCAGGGTGCGGCCCCGCCGTCGGGGTCATGGCGCCACCAGCCGCTGTGCGCGCAGCCCGGCCAGCGTGATCGTCACCGCGGCGAACGCGAGGACCGCGAGCACGGGAACCAGCACCTCTCCCGCTCCCGCGCCGGCGGCGAGGTCGGTGTAGCCGCGCAGCGCCCAGCCGTTGGGGGTCGCCAGCGCCAGGGTCTGCAGCGGACCGGGCAGCCCGCCGGCGGGGGCGAAGTTGCCGCCGAGCAGCGCGAAGGTGAACACCACGATCGACGTCCAGCCGTCGACCTGGTCGTCGGTCCGGGCGAGCGTGGCGATCAGCGCCGTGATCCCAGCCGCGGCGAGCACCACCGCCACGCTCACCACCACGACGCCGACCGGGTCGCCCCAGGTCGCGCCCAGCGCCAGCGACGTGACCGCCCACATGACCCCCATGCTGGCCAGCGCCAGGACGAACACGCCCAGCGCCTTGCCGGCCAGTATGGCCCCGGTCGGGATGGGGGCGGCGTGCAGGCGCGCGAGCGTGGCCTGCCGGCGCTCGCGCAGGATGCTGCTCGGACCCAGCGAGACGACGAAGAACACGAAGAACACGGCCATGGACGGCCCGAAGTAGCTGGCGGCCGCGAGTGTGGCCGTGTCGACGTCGACCGTCCCCAGCCTGAGCGCCGGCTGGCGCGCCAGCACCTGCCCCGCGACGTCATCGAAGTCCGCCGCCGCCCCGGCCGCCTCCAGCACGCTGAGCGTCCGCCGCAGCACCACCGCCCGACCGACGAACGCCTGCGCGAGCGCCTCGGCGAGGTCGCCCGACAGCTCGGCGGCCGGACTGCGCAGCACGGTCAGCGCCGCAGCTTCGCCGCGCCCCACCCTGGCGCTGAACTGCGCGGGCACCACGAACCCCGCCCGCACCTCCTCAGCGTCGATCGCCGCGCGCAGCGCAGCCTCGTCATCGAGGCGGCGCAGCTCGATGGTGCCCTCCAGCGCCGGCGCACCCAGCACCTCGTCAGCGAACGCGCGCGCGGCCGGACCGCCGTCGTCGTCGACCAGGCCGAGCACCGTGCTGAACTCCGCCGGGCCGGACAGCGCGAACGACAGGATCGTCGCCAGCCCCAGCGGCGCCACGAACGCGACCACCAGGGCCGAGCGGTCGCGCAGCCGTGCCCTCAGGTCCCGCGCCGCGATCGTCAGCGCTCCAGCGAGCACGCCGCGTCAGTCCCTGAGCGCCTTGCCGGTGAGGTGCAGGAACACGGCCTCGAGGTTGGGCTCGGTGACCTCCACGCTCGTCAGCGTGGCGCCCAGGCTCCCGGCGGTCGCCACCAGGGCGGGCAGGAGCCGGGCGCCGCCGACGGCGTTGAGCGCGATTCCGCCGGGGACCGCGGTGGCGTCGAGCACGTTGTCGAGGTCGCGGTAGGCGCGCACGAGGGGATCGGCCTGCCCGTCGACGGCGACTTCGACACGGTCGGCCTGCCCGATCGCGGCGACCAGATCATGGCGGGCGCCCTCGGCGACCAGCCGACCCTCGTCGATGATCCCGACGCGGTCGCACAGCCGCTCGACCTCCTCCATGTAGTGCGACGTGTACAGCACGCTCAAGCCCTCGGCCGACAGCTGCGCCACCGTCTCGAGGATCGCGTTGCGGCTCTGCGGATCGACCCCCACCGTGGGCTCATCCAGCACGAGCAGCCTCGGTTCGTGCAGCAGGCCGGCCGCGATGTTCAGCCTGCGCTTCATGCCGCCGGAGAAGCTGTCGACCTTGTCGTCCGCCCGGTCGGTGAGGCCCGCCAGCTCCAGGCCCCAGGCGGCGCGGGCCCGCAGCCGCGCGCCTCGCAGGCCGTAGATCCGGCCGAAGAACACGAGGTTCTCGCGCGCGGTGAGCTCGGGGTACAGCGCGACCTCCTGCGGCACGTAGCCGATCGCGGCCTTCGGTGCGATCGTGCGGGGGGTCAAGGCTGCGCCCGCCACGAGCACCTCACCCGCGTCCGGCGCCAGCAGCCCGCACAGCAGCGAGATCGTGGTGGTCTTGCCCGCCCCGTTCGGGCCCAGCAGCCCATAGCACTCACCCTCGGCGATGGCGAACGACACCCCATCCACCGCCACGCGCTCCCCGAACGCCTTGCGCAGCCCGCTGCACGCGACCACCGCAGCCCCCACCGGCGCGCTGGCGCCAGCCCACTCGACCGTGGCCATCCGCGTTCCACCCCCGATCAGCGCCGCCGGCAGCCGCCCAACCTAGCGGGCAACCAAGACCGCGTCGAACGGGCCATGACGACGCCGTCTCCGGGTGCAGGCAAGCCGCCTACGAGTCGCGACGATCGCGTGCTCGTGGCGCGTGTCGAATAGCTCCACCGCGGTCAGCAGCACGAGCATCAGCAGCAGCAGCGGCGCCCAGCCCGAGGGCCGCTGCCCGGCTCGCGTTCTGAACCGTGGTCAGCTGGCAACGCGCTCCCTCTGGTCCAGCGGTCCTGCCTGGTGGGAGTCGGCCATCGTCGAAGCTGCGGCAGCATCACGCCCAGACAGGTCGCTGGTGAGGGTCAGCGGCACCATCACCGCACCCTGCCAGACGGTCCACGAGGGCGTGGAGGACTGCTCGACGGCCACCTCGACCATGATGTCGTCGGGCTCGTCTGCTCGTGAGGAGTCCGTGAAGGTGATTAGACCGAACTCGCTCCACTGGTCGTCCGGCCCGGGAGCAACGCCGTCCCCATCTGTGACGTAACGCCTGATGGCTGGTCGGTTACCGGCGTGCCAGGGCGACCAGTCAGCCGTCGGGGAGGCGCTCGATAGGTTGCCCGGTTACCGCACCGATCAGATCGAAGTCCTTGTCCACATGCAGCACGGTCAAGCCTGCGAGCTCGGCGGTCGCGGCCACGAGGAGGTCGGGAACCGACACCGCCCGATGATGTCCCTGGTCGGCCAGCAGCAGCTGCACCGCCACGGCGCGGTCCTCGATCGCCGGCGTCGCGTGTTCCACGGGCATGGCCGACAGCGGCGGATGGGTGAGCCCAGTGCGCAGGTCGGCCGCGGAGCGCGCTGAGAACCCGACCTCGAGCCGGGTCACCGTCGCGATGCGCACCAGGCCACGCTCGATGCGGGTTGCCCACTCCTCGGCGTGCGCGCTCGCGCCGAGCCGCACGAGCGCGGACTTGTCGATCAACCAGCCGGCTACTGCCACGCCCGTGCCATGACGTCGGGGTCCGCGAGGTCGGTGAAGGACTTGGCGAAGGCATGGAGGTCGTCGGCGCTCACCCGCTCGCCCGAACGGGTGGCCACCTGCGTGAGCTGGCGGCGCAGGAACTCGGTTCGGGACAGCCCCAGGCGCTTGGCCCGGGCGTCAATCGCGGCAACGACGTCGTCGGGCACGTCTCGGATGAGCAGATCGACCACGGCCACCACCTCCAGCAAGATATCTAATGATATCACATCGCGAGCCCGCAACGAAACCTCTGCGGCCCTCACGAAGCCGGTGCGATCACACCGCGGCGACCGGCTCGCGGAGTGGCGGCGACCAGCACCATGGCTGCAACATAGACGAGGGGCGAGGTCCGCTGGAGACCGAGCCGCCCGCGAATCAGGGGTTCCGAGGTGTCGCGTAGTCGCTGGGTGTACTCACTGGCGGCCGCCGTGGCGGCCGGCGGTGCTGCCCGCTTCGCCGCTCGTCGGCCCACTCCGACTCCGGTGCCGGAGCGCGGGGGTCAGACGCGCCTCCGGGTCGGCGGCTTCTCGGTGGAGATCGCACATCACCCGCTGCGCCTCGAGATCCACGACGACGCCGGCGACATCGTGCTCGCGAACGTGTCGGACGCGGCGTGGAAGGGTCGGTGGCGGTTGCCGTTGCCTGACCCACCGCTGCTCGGTGTGCCTGCTCCAGACCATCCACCGTTGTACGCGCCGTTTACCTTCCTGATCGGTGTCGACCGGATCGCGCAGCACCGCATCGGTCCCTGGGTCGGCAACGCCATCGCGGGGATTCGAACCGGCGTGGAACATGCTCTGACCCACGTGCTGGCCGTCGAGCAACACGATGAATGGGTAGAGCTGGAGGTCGCCACGACCGATCCGGCAGGGCGCCGCGCGATCGTCACCGTGGGCCCGGATGAGGTCCCGGGCACGATCAACGTCTCGGTCCGCATCACGCCCGACGAGCGGGTCGCCGGTGTGGCGACCGCCTTCGCGTGCTCGTCCGACGAAGCGTTCCACGGGTTCGGTGGACGTCGAGATCGCACCGACCAGCGCGGCCAGCGGTTTGCAAACTGGTGCGAGGAGTTCATGCAGCGACCGGACGCGGCGGAGTGGCTGATCCGGCTGCTTCCCGGCGTCGATGACCGCTGGCAGTGGCCCAGCGGCGCACAGAGCGCCTACTACGTTCAGCCGCTGTTCATCTCGTCGCGCGGGTACGGGTTCTGGCTGGCCAGCGACGCGCGCACCAGGTTCCGGATGGCGTGCGATCGGGGA
This sequence comes from Nitriliruptorales bacterium, assembly GCA_007119305.1. Taxonomy (GTDB): domain Bacteria; phylum Actinomycetota; class Nitriliruptoria; order Euzebyales; family Egibacteraceae; genus SKPY01. The sequence goes on along the minus strand of SKPY01000216.1, from coordinate 9,958 downwards.
GATGCCTGGCACGCCTCGGTAGCTGACTCCGACCTCGAGTTCGTCATCGCTCCCGGCGACGGCCCCACCGCCGTACGACACCTGACCGCCATCACCGGCCGGAACCCCGTACCACCCGAGTGGGCACTCGGCCCCATGATCTCGCGGACCGTCGAGGTGATGGGCGAGTCCCCGGAACGCTACGCGGCGAAGGTCGAGGCCGATCTCGAGGCGATCGAGCGGCTCGACCTGCCCATCACCGCCTTCTCGATCGAAGGGTGGCCCATGCTCGCCGAACGAGCGTCACTGCTCGGCATCGTCGACCGTATGCGAGCGCGTGGCATCCGTCCCGTCACCTACTACAAAGCCTTCGTCGGCGGATCTCGCCGCTACGAGGAAGCGGGCCGTCTGCACGACGCCATCGATCGAGGTCTCGTCGCCCGGTCACCGTTGGGCCTGCCCTACCTGTTCGGGAGTCCCCTCGGCCTCGGCGGCCCCGCCGCCCTGCTGGACTTCTCGAACCCCGAGACGCGGAGCTGGTGGCGCCAGCGCATCCGGGCGGGCCTCGACGCGGGGGCCGAGGGCTTCATGCAGGACTTCGGCGAGCAGACGATGGAGATGATGCGGTTCCACGACGGATCCACCGGTCGGCACATGCACAACCGTCTGCCCGTGCTGTTCCACCGCACGACCAAGGAGGCGCTCGACGAGTACGTCGCCGAACACCCCGACCGCGAGCCGTGGTTCTTCGTCCGCTCCGGGTACACCGGTCGGCCCGGGTCGGCCGCCTACGAGCACACGAGCTGGGGCGGGGACGTCACGACCGACTGGAGCCGTGCGTCCGGGATCGGCTCGGTGATCCCGGATCTGCTCAACCGCGGCCTCGGTGGCGCCTACGGGTACGCCACCGACGTCGGCGGCTACATCGACAACTTCGGCGGGCCCGACGCCGAGCTCTTCACCCGCTGGTCACAGCTCGCCGCGCTGCTCCCGTGCCACCGCGTGCACGGCTCGCCGATCCACGGCGCCCACGTCCCCTGGTCCTTCGACGACGAGACGGTTGAGCGGTACCGAGCCACGATCAAGCTCCACCGACGCGCCACGCCTCTGATCCTCGCGCTCTGGGAGGAAGCTTCCCGGACCGGCGCACCGATCTGCCGGCCGCTGTGGTGGCACCACCCTCACGACGCTCGCGCGCGGCGGGAAGAGCAGCAGTTCCTGCTCGGCCCCGACCTGCTCGTCGCGCCCGTCATCACACGGGGTGCCACGACTCGCGAGGTCTACCTCCCCGCCGGTTCGTGGACGGACGCGGTGACGGGGAGGACGTACGACGGGCCCGCGACCGTCCTTGTGGATGCGCCGCTCGACCGTCTGCCCCACTTCCTGCGCAGGGACACGACTCCCTTCGACGTCTGAACCGACTGCGCGGCGCAGAAGGCATCAACGGGGACCTGTACACGCGCGGAGACTCGGCTCATCGTAGTCGTGAACCTCCATCCGGTCCCTCATGCCGCCAGGCCCAGCAATCGCCGGGCGGCAGCCTCGATACGAGCGACATCCGGCAGCACTTGCGCCTCGAGGTGGCGTGCATAGGGGATGGTGCTTTCCGTCGCGACCCGTGCGAACCGGACATCGACACCGTGCTCGAGCAGCAGCGCCGCGATCTCCCCAGAGAGCCCACCCCGCAGGTAGTCCTCGTCGACGACGACGAGATGCCCGGTCTGGTCGCCGGCGGCGAGCACGGCAGCCCTATCGAAGGGGCTGATGCTACGCAGGTCGAGAACGCCGGCCTGCACACCCTCCCTGCCGAGTATCTCGGCGGCCGCCATGCATCGGTGCACTCCGATGCCGACGCTGACCAACGTCAGGTCGGCACCGTTTCGGCAATGGCGTGCGACACCCATCCGAACGGCAGTCGGCGGGTCCGGTACGAGCCCCTGACGGCCGGCCTGCGGGATCGGGAGGTCGAGCGCGGATCGTCTGGTGCCCGCGAGGCTGTCGAGGAGGGCGCTGGTGAGCAGCTTGGGCTCCATGAAGATGACCGGGCCGTCGTCCTCGATCGCAGCCAGCAGCAACCCGGCGGCGTCGGCCGGTTGGAGGGGGCCACCACCCGGAGGCCGAGAACTCCTCCGAGCATGCCCCAGAGCGCCTGCGCGTGCTGTCCACCGTCGCCGTACCAGCCCCCGTAGGGAGCCCGCACCACGAGCGGCCTGCCAGTCGCCACCCGAGAACGCGGTGAACTTGGCGGCGTGGTTGAGCAGCGCATCGAAGCCGACCGCCACGAAATCGACCATGAGCAACTCGACGACCGGTCGCAGACCGCAGGCCGAGACGGTCGAGGCGGCCGGCGCGGTCTTCGAGCGCGAGGCCCTCGCGCCAGGGCTGGCCGCGCCCGAGGGTCTGGCGCAGGTCGATGGTGGTGTCGCGCAGCGCCGCAGCTGCGGTCACGGGGACGTCGTTGTCGGCACACCAGGCTGCGGGGTGCGAGCCAGCCAGCAGCAGCTGCATCGCCCGCTGATGGTGCTCAGGCCCGGCGTCGAGCACCCACTGCCGCACGTCGGCGGCCACACGGGCCCAGAGGGCGTCGGGCACGCCCACCGGCCGGCAGTTCGCGATGACCGAGCGCACGTCGTCGTTCACGTCCGCACGGGTGCCGGTCACGCTCGCGGCGGCATTCGCCGCCACGGAGCCGGTCAGACCGCGGGGCTGACCCGTTCCCGCTGAGCGGTCCAGGCCAGCACCTCAGCAGGGCTGCGAGGTGCCTGCCCCTCGATGAGGGCGTTGAGCTGGGCGAGGCGGGTGCCGGCCGCAGCGGCGAGGACGTCCAACGGCACACCACGGGCCAGATGGCGGGCTAGCCAGGTCTCGCGTAACCGGTCGCGTCGAGGTTCACGCCAAGCGCCGCGTTGATCCGGCGCCGCTGCCGGTCGGTCCGGTCCGAGCCCAGCCCGGTGAGGCGGCCGGACCCCGCGCCGTCGCGCAACGCCCGCAGAGCCGCGGCATGTCGGCAGCGGCCGGGACAACGCGTCCGTCACCCCCGCCGAGGCGCACCGCGGTGCCGGCAGCGGTGTCCACCCCGTCGGTGGCGAGGACGGCCGGTGTCTCCTGCCGCTGCGCGCCCACCCCAAGCCCCAGGTGCACGAACGCGGCGAGCACGCGCTGATCCACGGGGCTGAGGTGCCTTCGACGGGCGGGGTCCTCCAGCACGTCGAGCTCGGGGCTTCGTGCGGGCCGAGCCGGGCACGAGACGCCACAGGGGAAGCCGAGGCGGCCGTCCCCGCTGCGCGCGCCAACGCGCGAGCCCGAGACCGGTAGCCGTCCGCCGATCCCGGCGGCACTCCCGCGCGCAGCATTGCGGCGTGCCAGCGCGTCACAGTGGATTCCTTCAGTAGCGCGGCACTGCATCGGCCCGACGGCCCGGTGGCGGTGGTCGTGAACCACGCATCGTGACACGCGCACGCCTCGACCACGCCTTGGGTGTAGCTGGCCGAGCCGACCTGGGTTCACAGCCAATGGTCGCCGTCTATCAGATTGCGCAACACCCTGCCCGCCTTCGCGCACCGCCCCAGTTCGGCACCCCGGCAGAACCGTCACAGCGTGTCGAGGCTCGAAGCGCGTGCGTCCCGCGCAGTGTCTGGGTCGCCTCGCCGCGCAGCAGATCCATGTCGGTGCGGAAGTCCCCGCCTACCAGCGGCGTCTCGACCAGCGCGCGTGGACGCTCCCCGACCGTGTGCCCGTTTGCCGCGATGACAGGCAGCCCAGCTCGCTCGTGCATTGCAGACTGTTGGTGGCTGCCAGCGCGTGTCACACCTGTCCCCAATGCAATCGATCCCGGGCACTGCGCCGAACCGAGGTCAGCGAGCCATTCGCTGTAACGGATCGCGGTGAAAGTGCCTTCCCGCATCGTAGCCGCACCTCAGGTTCCTCAAGCGTCGTCCCCGCGCCCGGAGGGCTGTGCAACCACGGAGTACCCGCCAATCCACATCACTGACCGATCGCCGGCACCACCGGTCCCTCTCGGTGTCAGCCAACACCGCTACGGGGTAGGCGGCGACCCTCTGGCCGTCCGTTGACAGTCCGTCTGAGGGAACTGTAGGGTGCTGCGCTCGAGCCGGTGTCATACCGTTGGGTGCAGTGCCGCAGATGCCGGCCACGCCGCGCAGGTGATGGAGCCATGGCGATGGCAACCGGCATCCCAAGAGCAGTCCAGGCAGCGGACTGGCCACCGTTGCGGGGCAGCTACCCCCAAGCAGGTCGTTCACACGGTCCTGGTATCCCATCACTTGCACAGGACGAGCACAACGACAGACATGCTCGCGCGCTTGAGCTCGCAGAGCTTCTTGGGCCCAGTCGACCGCCACTGATCGGCGCAGGCAGACCCACGTCCGGCGACGACTTCAGCTTCGAAGGGTCAGACAAGCCGAGAAGGAGGCAACCATGAAGCTCGAAGGCAAGGTCTGCATAGTGACTGGTGGCGCCACCGGCATCGGGGAAGCCTCAGCCATCGCGCTTGCCCGCGAGGGCGCCCGTGTAGTGGTCGGAGACATCAACACCAAGGAAGGCATGTCCACGGTCCAGAGCATCCAGGACAACGGTGGCGAGGCAGCGTTCATCGAGTGTGACGTGTCCCGCGAGGAGCAAGCTACGGAGCTCGTGGCATCGACCGTCGAACGGTTCGGAAGGCTCGACGTGCTGTTCGCCAACGCCGGCGTCAATCCCAGCGAGGGCAATGTCGTCGACCTCGACCCGGGTGATTGGAAGCGCGTGTTCGAGACCAACGTGGATGGCGTGTTCTGGCCGTGTCGCGCGGCGATACCCGAGCTTCGACGCGCCGGCGGCGGACGTATCATCGTCACCGCCTCCCCGAGCTCGTTCGTTGGGTGGAACGACAACGCGGCTTACATCGCGTCAAAGGGCGCAGTGATGACGCTCGTGCGCGCCATGGCGATGGACCACGCGACGGAGAACATCCGTGTCAATGCGGTGGTCCCCGGGCTGATCATGAGCCCGCTGGGCATGCAATGGGCCGAGTCCCGAGGGGATCCCGAGGGCATCAAGCAGTCGATCCATCCTCTTGGACGGCCGGGTTACCCCGCTGATGTCGCTCCCGTTGTGGTGTTCCTGGCCTCTGACGAGAGCGACTTCGCGACCGGAGCTCCCTTCTTCATGGACGGCGGCATCGTAGCGAGCTAGCCCTCTGCAACTCGAGGCCTCCGTGGACGATACGGAAGAGGTGACCAATGGCAGAGTTCCGCCCCTTGGATGAGCAGGCCAACTTCGGCGAGCATCACTGGAAGGTCCCCGGGCTGGATCAGCGCGTCCTCCTGCACGACGAGGACGTGATGATCGTCTACGTCAAGATCCCCCCGGGGACGCGTTTCCCCGTGCACAGTCATCCAGAAGTCCAGATGGGGGTGCAACTGCAGGGTCGCGCCAAGATCACGCTGCAGGATGGCCAGCACGAGATCGGCCCATACACCGCCTACCACTACGCATCGGGCGAGCCGCACGGCGCCGAGGTCCTCGGCGACGAGCCGGTGATCCAACTCGACGTGTTCCGGCCCGTGCGGGAGGATTACCTCGCTGCTGCCGCCGAGGCTGGCAAGCACACCGACGACATAACTGACGACCGGGGATGATGATGAAAGCTGCGCGCATCCACGATTTCGATCCTGACGCCAAGGGCCCGGACTATCTGCGAGTCGAGGAGGTCACCGAACCCGAGATCACCCGCCCCGACCAGGCACTCGTCCGCGTTGGCGGCGCCGGCGTGTGCCGTACCGACCTTCACATCGTGCAGGGCCTGTGGCGGGAAGTGCAGCAGACTGAGCTGCCCTACATTCTCGGGCATGAGAACGCCGGCTGGGTGGAAGAGATCGGCTCTGCCGTAGAGGGCGTCTCGCCCGGTGACCCGGTGGTCATCGTGCCCGCACTCGGTGACGGAACGTGCCGGGCTTGCCGACGCGGTGAGGACAACCGCTGCGACAACCTTGTCTGGCAAGGCATCCAGATCGACGGGGGCTACGCGGACTACCTTGTCACGAAGGCCCGCAACCTCGTGCCTCTGCCCGAGGGGATGGAGCCAAAGGCGGCGGCCGCGTACGCCGATGCTGGGCTCAGCTCCTACCACGCCGCCAAGCGCGCTGCGGCTGAGCTTCTGCCCGGAGACCATGCGGTGGTGATCGGCATCGGAGGGCTCGGACACATGGGGCTCCAGGCGCTCTCCGCACTGTGCGCCGCCAAGATCATCGCTGTCGATGTCTCCGAAGAGGCGCTCGCGTTCGCGGAGGAGCTCGGTGCGGACCATCTTGTGCAGGCTTCCGACCACACCGTCGAGGACGTGATGACGCTGACCGGTGGAGGGGCTGCGGTGGTGCTCGATTTCGTCGCCGAGCATGACGTGCCGCAGGCAGCCATGGCGATGTTGCGCACGGGCGGCAACTATCTGGTCGTCGGCTACGGTGGTGAGCTCCGGACGCCCACGATGGCGATCATGGGGCAGGAGAAGCGCATCACCGGCAACGTCGGTGGTACGCACGACGAGTTGATCGAACTGCTTGCGCTCGCGGCCGAGGACACAGTCCGACTGCACGTCCGCGAGTACGCCCTCGACGACGTCAACGAGGCCCTGGACGACCTCTCGAACGGCCGGATCCGTGGTCGAGGGGTCCTCGTGCCATCTGCTACGAGTTGACCCGGGTGGTGAGGCGGCCACAGTGCCCCTTGTGGTGGCTCCAAGGGGGGAGCAGCGCGTGCACGTCCGGACACAGCCCCCGCCGCCAGTGAGCGAGACAGGAGAGGACGGCAACCTATGGCGAACTTCATCGGTGCGGGGGGGGCGCACCGACGCGTCGAATAGCGGGCTCGTCCCGCTTGCCCGCAGAGGCCCCGACGGACCCCACCGGTCGGCAAGCCATCTGTGTTGACGCAGTGCCGTTCAGTGCTCCGGAGAGCGGGTGAGGGGAATCGAACCCCCGTTGCGAGCTTGGGAACCGAGGCGCGGGGGTAGCGCCCGGGCTCGCAGCGGCGCCACCCGGTCAACGGCAAGGGATCTCGGCTTTCATGCGTGCCGCGCTGTGCCGCCCGCGACGGTGTCCGCCGCTGCACCTGTGACCGCGTTGTGACCGCGCAGGGATGCCTACGCCTCGGGTTCCTCCGGTCGTGGTACCTGCTCCAGCAGGGACGGCAGGTCGTCGGTCACGGTGGACCAGAGCACGTCGCGGTTGACGTCGAAGTAGTGGTGCACGAGCCGGTCGCGCATGCGAGCGGCGGCAGTCCAGGGCACGTCCGGGTGTTCATCGCGCGTGTCCTGGCTGACCTGCTTGGCGGCCTCGCCGACGATCTCCACCAGCTTGGTGAGCGCAAGCCGGAACAGCTCGTCGGAGTCCAGATCCCGACGGGTGCGCTGGGCTGCGTAGCCGACTGCCTTCTCACCGGCCTCGATGAGGTGGCGGATGCGGATCTCGTCAGGCGGCGTCATACAGGATGGTCGCCTGCTCGCGGACGGCGTCGCGGAAGTGGCGGCTCAGGTCCTCCGACGTCCGCATCTCGACCTCACGACCACCCAGGAGTGCTCCCAGCTCCAGCTCCATCTGGGCGATGCGCAGCAGACCCGGCTCGCTGCCCGGCTGGAACTCCAAGAGCACGTCTATGTCACTGTCGCTGCGGAAGTCTTCTCGCAGACTCGAGCCGAACAGCGCCAGACGGCGGATGTTGTGGCGCTGGCAGAACTGCTCAAGCAGGTGGTCGTCGACGCGTAGGCCGGGCCGGATCTCCATGGGCCCATCATCGCGCACGACGGGGCGGCCGGGCGAGACCTCGTCCACCGGGAGGCGATGCCGCGGCTGCGGTGGGGGTGGCCTGATGGGCGCCCCGCCGCAGCCGGGCCCCGCGCCGCGGCAGGCGCGGGATGTGATGGCTTCGGCCAGGAGGTCGGCCGGGCGCTGTCGGGGCGACCGCGTGGGTGATCCTCGAGGACATCGCGTTGGATGCGCGGATCGACGACGCCGGCCGGCTGGTGTCGGAGACGAGCGTGCGGCGCATCGCGGCGAACCTCGGGCGGAATAGGGACACGGTCACCAAGCACCTCGCCCGTCTGCGCGCGCAGGGGTTCGTGTTCTCCGAGGAGGCTCGCGAGGTCGCCTCGGGCCGCTGGGAGCCGTGCCGCTACGTCCTCGACCCCTCGGCGTGCAAGGCGTGATCACCGGCGGGGTCGAGGTCGCTCAGACCGAGGCCAGCACGCCGTCCAGGGGGCGGGGCACCCGTGAGAGCTCGAGCGCCTCAACGAGCGCGCGGGCGTACCACGCCTTGCGCCCGCTGGTTGTCCCGATGAAGCGGCGCAGCTGCGGTTGGATGTCGCGCCCCTGCTGCGCCCGCTGCTTCTGGAAGGTGCGGAACGAGTCGAGTTCCCCGTGCCAGTCGAACATTTCCTGCACGGCAGCGGGGCCCAGTGCCCGGATTAGCTCGTCCTCCAGGTCCGCGACGCAGACGCGGAACCGCAGCGTGGCGAGGGCCGCGCGATCCAGCTGCGTCCCCAGGCCAGCCCGCTCCAGCGCGCGCTGGAACACGTCTTCCTCGCCGGCGTCGCACAGCCCGGCGAGCGTGCGGTCCAGTCCCTCGGGTCCGAACGCCTCGACGTAGGCGCGCACGTTCGGAGGTCAGTCCCCAGTTCACGGCCTTCTTCACGGGCGCGACGATTTTGGCCTCATCGGTGGCGGTCAGCTCCGTCAGGGCGAAGGACTCGTCACACCATCGTGCGTTCGTCGAGGTTCGCCTCGTCGTTGAAGCCGAGCAGCACCCAAATCAAACGTCGGTCACGAAGTTCTGGGATCGGCTGGTCCGGCAACTGACGGAACCACTACAGCCCTCCGGACGCGACCGCCGACACGCTCACGTCCGAGACCCCGTCAGCCCTGGACCAGCACCGAGCGTGATCACGACCGAGCTCAAAGATGATCGGACCAACCCGAAGGGCCGCGTTGACGGAGCGTGATGACGCTTGGCTACGGACCTTCCCGCACGGCATGGGCCGGATTGGACGAAGATCTCGAGGGACGTTACACCGTGTTCGGCCGAGCGACATCATGGCGAGGAGCTCAGACGGGCCGCGTTGCGCTGCCGCGGACGTCCGCTGGTCACTCGCAGGTTCCTTCGCATGTGGTTGTCCTTGACGTGACGTCCGGCCGGACGGACGATGCACTTGAATAGGGTCGGCGCCTGTATCGGGCCACGGCCAACGCCGGCGGGAGGGGTGGCGATGGCGAGCGAACCCACCGAAATGACGACGACGCAGTCACCGAGGCTGACGCACGTTTCCGGCGACGAGTCGTCCGGGCAGGTCCAGCAGACCGCACAGCTCGACGACGCTGCGATAGCGCACCTGGATGGCGAGGCTGCGAAGCTGCACGCCAAGGCGACGCGGGTTCTGGGATTTCTGGTGGTGCTCGGGTCGGTGAACCTGGCTGGGGTCGTGGCGCTGACGGCTGCCGGCGGGATCGACACTACCCTTCTACTGCTGCTGATCGGGGTCGCTGCTGGGACGGCCGGCAGCTGTGCCGCTGCGGCGATCTCGGTCGCGGAGCGCCGGGCGGAGGGCTACGAGATCGCCTACCGCGGCGGCATCCGGTTGTGGGCAACGGACCCCGACAACGACACGGGGCGGTTCAGCTTGGCGATGTTGCCCTTCTTCTACCTGCGGCCCTTCCTGGGTGCGACCGCCGGGGTGCTTGCCTATGGCGGGATCCGCACGGGGTTGCTGTTCAGCACGGCTACACAGGACGACGCGCTCGGCGTCGTGCTGTTCTTCGCCCTGCTGAGCGGCCTGTTCGCCAAGTCGCTGTTCGACAGCTTGCGTCGGGCGTTCAAAGGGCTCGTTGGCCAGTAGCCGGTCAACGGGACGCGTCCGCGCCCCCTTCGACTGCGCTGTCACCGGTTCTTCGACGTGTAGACACCCAATCCAACACCGCTCGGTGCTGCATGA
>SKPY01000029.1 GCA_007119305.1 Nitriliruptorales bacterium | reverse complement strand
TGGTGAGGTCAAGGGCTCGTTGTTTGATGGTCATGTCGGCGTGGAGGTAGACGTTCGTTGAGCGGATGTCGGCGTGCCCCATCCAAAGGGCGATGACCGCGACATCGACCCCGGTTATCTCAACTCCCTGAGCACTGTCCATCACGCGCCGGAGTGACGGTTGAGCCTGCGTGGTTCTGCGTGGTGGATGGGTTACCTTGCCTTGTCTTCAAGGCGGGGAAGGGCGGCGGGTGCGGGTCGAGCCTGTGGTGATGCCACACGACGGTGCTGTGTCGTGGACGCTGGTCGATGGGGACCTGTCGGTGGTGGCGCCGGTGGAGGCGTTCCTGGCGCACCTGTCGGCGGTGGAGCGCTCGCCGAACACGGTGCGCGCCTACGCGCATGATCTGCGCGACTACTTCACCTTCCTCGCGCTGCGCGGCCTGGACTGGGCGTCGGTGCGGCTGGAGGACCTGGGCGCGTTCGTGGCCTGGCTGCGGTTGCCGCCGGCGGCGCGGGACGGGCGGGTGGTGGCGCTGCCCTCGGCGACGCCTTTCTGCGCGGCGGCGACGATCAACCGCAAGCTGTCGGCGCTGGCGACCTTCTATGAGTTCCACGCCCGCCACGGGGTGGATCTGGGCGACCTGCTGACCACCTGGAAGCCGGGCGGCCGTGGCGGCTCGTGGAAGCCGTTCCTGGCGCACCTGGGCGAAGGGCCGACCCGGCGGCGCACGATCGCGCTGCGCACCGAGCGGCGCGCACCGCGGGTGCTCACGGGCGAGCAGGTCGCGGCGATCCTCGAGGCGTGCGAGCGGCTGCGCGACCGATTGTTGTTCGCGCTGCTGGCCGGCTCGGGGCTGCGCATCGGCGAGGCGCTGGGGCTGCGCCACGAGGATGTGCGCGCGCGCCGCTGCGAGGTCGCGGTGCGGGCGCGCCGCAACAGCAACGGGGCGCGCGCCAAGAGCTGGGGACGCACCGTGCCCGTGGCGGCCGAGTTGATCGGGTTGTATGCCGACTATCTGCACGACGAATACGGCGACCTCGACTCGGACTATGTGTTCGTCAACCTCTGGGGCGGGCGGATCGGCCGGCCCTTGACGTATGCGAGTGTGCACCGCCTGGTGGGGCGGCTGGCGGCGCGCAGCGGCGTGGACTTCGAGCCGCACTGGCTGCGCCACACCTACGCCACCGACCTGCTGCGCCGCGGCACCCCGGTGGAGGTGGTCCGCGAGCTGCTGGGGCACGCCTCGGTGACCACCACCATCGACACCTACGCCCATCTCGATGTCGAGGACGCCCGCCGGGCGCTGCAAGACGCGGGCGTGCTGCCCGCCGAGGAACAGGAGCCCGAGTGAGCGCAACCGAGCAGACACGCGCCGAGCAGGCGGGTGCCGAGCCGACGTCGCTGCTGGCCCGGCAGCTGGCCGCCCGGCTGCGGCCGGAGTTCACCGTCGAGGTGATCGTGCCCGCCCGGGATGATCCGATCCTGGGCACGCCCGCCTGCGGCGTGTCGCGCTGTGAGCGGCCGGTGGAGGCGGGCGGGCTGTGCACCTCGCACTATCGGCGCTGGCGGCACGACGGCTATCCCGACCTCGAGCCATGGCAGGCCAGGACGGACCCGCACACGCGGGCGCATCGCCCCCTGCAGGCGTGTGCCGTGACCGGCTGCCGACGCGGGGCGATGGCTGCAGGGCTGTGCTCCAAGCACCACTACCGGTGGGCGACGATGCTGGGACGCCCGGACCTGGACGGCTGGCTGGCCAGCGTGGTCGACGACCCCGACGGGCGGCCGGCCTGCGCCGTGCACGGCTGCGAGCTGCTGGTCGAGTCTGCTGATCCGGGCCTGTGCGTGTCGCACCTCAAGCGCTGGCGAGGCCACGGCCGACCCAGCCTCGAGTCGTTCGTGCTCGAGTGCGCCACCTTCGGCGACGCGGTGTTCGACCTGCGCCCGCTGCCCGGCCCGATGCGCCTCGAGGTCGCCTACGGGTTGCAGTGCCGGGTCGACGACAACCGCTCCAAGACCCCTGCGAAACCCATGAGGCCGCTGCTGGGGTTCCTGGCGGCCTCGGGCGCGAGCTCGCTGCTGGAGCGGTCGCTGGAGGAGTGGCTGGCCGAACTGACACCGGTCAAACGCTGGGGCAACACGCCGCGCTCGTTCGTGCGCTTCACCCTCGAGCGGCTCGACGATCTGTTGCAGGGCGAGGGCTGGGAGGCCGAGTTCGGTCGTGACGTGTGGCTGCTGCGCCGACTCGGCTACCCGCGAGGCAGCGGCCCGGCCCGGCTGCGCTTCGACCGCATCGCCCAGCCCTGGCTGCGCGCGCTCGTCAAACGCTGGGCCCGCTGGCGGCTGTCGGCCGGCCTCGGCGTCCACCAGGTCGAGCGCGACGTCGCCGCGCTCACCCGCGTGTCGGTCTTCCTCACCGCCTGCGAACCGCACCTGCGTGGCCCCGCAGAACTGGATCGGCCTGTGCTGGAGCGCTACCTCGCCTGGCTCGCCGTCGAACGACCCGAGGCCAAGCACCGAGGCATCGAGCTCGGGTCGGTGGCGGGCTTCCTGACCGGCGTGCACCAGCACCGCTGGGCGCCCGAGCTGCCGGCTACCGCTGCGATCTACCGCGAGGACCGGCCCCGCCGACCCAAGGATGCGCCACGGGCGCTGTCCGAGCACGTCATGGCGCAGCTGGAAAGCCCCGCCAACCTGGCGCGCTTCGCCCACCCCGGCTACCGGCTGCTGACCGAGATCCTCATGCGCACCGGCCTGCGCATCAGCGACGCCTGCGGCCTGCCCGCCGACTGTCTGCTGCGCGACCCCGCCGGTGCCGCCTACCTGCGCTACCGCAACCACAAGATGCGCCGCGAGGCGTTCGTACCCATCGACGAAGACCTCGCAGACGCGATCGCCGTCCAGCAGGCCGCCATCGCCGAGCGCTGGCCGGCTGCCACCCGCCTGTTCCCCCGCCCCCACGCCAACCCCGACGGCGCCCACCCGGTCGGGCGCGGCACCTACATCGGCCACCTCAACGCCTGGCTCCAGGCCTGCGAGGTCCGCGACGAAGCCGGCCGGCCGGTGCACATCACCCCGCACCAGTGGCGGCACACCTACGGCACCCGGCTCGTCAACGCCGACGTCCCCCTGGAGGTCGTCCGTCGCCTCCTCGACCACTCCAGCCTGGAGATGACCGCCCACTACGGGCGCATGCACGACCGCACCGTCCGCGAGCACTGGGAGCGCGCCCGCAAGGTCAACATCGCCGGCGAAGAGCTCGTCTTCGACCCCGCCTCCCCGCTCGCCGACGCGGCCTGGCTCAAGGACCGCCTCGCGCGCGCGAAGATGGCGCTGCCCAACGGCTACTGCACCCTGCCGCTGCAGCAGCGCTGCGAGGTCGCCAACGCCTGTCTGACCTGCCCGATGTTCGCCACCACCGCCGAGTTCCTCCCCCAACACCACCAGCAGCTCGGCGCCACCCGCGAGCTCATCGACCGTGCCGCACACGACGGTCGGGAGCGCATGGTCGAGATGAACCGCACCGTGGAAACCAACCTGCTGCGCATCATCGACAGCCTCGAGGCGCACACCGACACGAGCACCACGATCAGCGACAGCTCAGACGAACGAGCCGTCCGTGCGGGCTGACAACAGCCACCACATCGTCGAGGCGTCCTACCGCCGCCGGCAGAACACCATCGCTCGTGCGCGCGCCGGCCTGCAGCGCCTGCGCGACGCCGGCGAGCCCGTCAGCGTGGCCCGGCTTGCCACCGAAGCGCGCGTGTCACGCTCGTGGATCTACACCCAGCCCGACCTGCTCGACGAGATCCAACAGGCTCAGTCGACCGCTGGCAACGGCGCCAGCGTCCACGGCGCCGAGGGCGCCTCTGCCGCTTCGCTCCTGCGCCGACTCGAGCTCGCCCACCAGCGCATCAAACAACTCACCGACGACAACCGTCGCCTCCGCGACCAGCTCGCCCGCGCCCACGGGCAACGCCGCGCCGAGCGCCAGACCAGCCCCACCCGCGGCCGGTCGACCACGGGCACCATCGGCCCCTGCAACTGAACTCCGTCGCCTACGTCACGGACACCCCGTCCACAACGCAAACCCCCAGGTCAGAAGGCATGTTCGGCCTTCCGACTTCAGATAACCGGGGACTGGAGCAGGTGCATCGCCGTGGTGTGGCGGATGGTGTGCGGGGTGACCCGGCGCGTGGCCAGCGACGGACAATGCTGAGACGCCTTGGCGATCGCTACTCGAAGGCGCTGTTCGACGCCGGAGCGCGTCAGCGGCTTGCCTGCGCGGTTGGGGAAGACGGGCGCGTCGGGGCTGGGGTCGATGCGTGGCAGCCAGGCGCGCAGCTGCGCGGTGGTGTTCTTCCATAGGGGGATGATGCGTTCCTTGCGGCCCTTGCCGTGCAGGTGCAGGGCGGATGAGCGGTCGAGCAGGACGTCGGCGTTGCACAGGCGGGTGAGTTCGGAGACGCGCGCGCCGGTGTTGTAGAGCACGGCGAACAGCACCGCGTCACGATGCCCGCTCCAGGTGTCGCGGTCGGCAGCGTCGAGCAGCGCGTGGATCTCCTCGCGGGTGAGGAAGTCGAGAGCGGTTCGGTCGAAACGCTTGGGGGAGATGGCCAGCACGCGCTGGGCGATGGGCAGACAGGTGGGGTCGCGCAAGGAGGCATGATGCATGAACGAGCGGATCGCGGTGAGACGCAGGTTGCGGGTGCGGGCGGTGTTGCCACGGTCGGTTTCGAGGTGGTCGAGGAACGTCAGGATCAGGGGCGCGTCGAGGTCGGCGAGGGTCAACGCCGAGGGGGTGCGCCCGAGACGCTGGGCGGCGTAGCCGAGCAGCAGCGCGAAGCTGTCCCGGTAGCTGGCGATGGTGTGGGCGCTGGCGCCGCGCTCGTTGATGAGCCGGCGCTGGAAGAAGTCCTGCAGCAGCGCAGCCAAGGCGGTTGAGGTGGTCATGATGCACCCTCGAGCGGTTGCCGGGCGAAGTGTTCGAAACGCTCAGCGGTGATGGCCATGAGCTCGGGCACCGCCTCCAGGTACCAGTAGGTGTGGCTGGGTTTGGCATGCCCGAGATAGGTGGACAGCGCCAGCATCTTGCGGTCGAGGTCGACGCCGGCCGCGTGCCAGCGCAGCAGGCGTCGCACGGCGAAGGTGTGCCGGAGATCATGCACGCGCGGCAGACGGGCGCGCCCTTCGGCGGTCCATCCCAGACGGGTGCGGAGGCGGCTGAAGGTCTTTTGCACCGTGTCCGGTTTGAGCGCCGGCGCGTGGTCGGTGCGAAAGAAGTATCCCGACAGCGCCACACCGTGCTCGTCGGCATAGCAGTTCAGCGCCTGCGTCGTCGTGGGGTGCAGCGGGACGAGGCGGGCCCTGCGGAACTTGCCCTGCCGGACGGTGATGACGCCGTCGGCGAGGTCCATGTCATCCGGCTGGAGATGGCAGGCCTCGGAGAGCCGCAACCCGGTCGAGACCAGCAGCGCGAACAACGTCACATACGTGCGGGGGCGCAGCCCGCGGCGGGGCAGCAGCCCCCTGGCCCGTGCCAGCAGCGCAGCGATTTCCGTGTCGCTGTAGATGTGCGGTTGGCGGCGGCGCGGCAGCGGGCCGAGCAGCCCGAGGGGCGGCACCTCGGTGGCAGGGTCCAACGCCGTCAGGTAGCGGGCGAACGCGCGCACGGTCACCAGACGTTTGGCGGCCTGGGCCGGATCCGCGGAGCGCGACAACCGCGCCCATGCCACCGCCAGGTCGGTGGTCAGCGGCCCCTGGTGGCCGACGCGGCCGGCGTAGCGGACGAACTGGCGCAGGTCCTTCTCGGCGGACTTGAGCTCAAACCCCAGCCCGCGACGCACGGCAAGGTAGTCCTCGACCTTCAACAGCAACGTCTGGGATGTCATCGCAGCGCCTCCGGGCAGGGCAGCGCCACCTCACGCAGCGCCGGCAGGTCGACCTTTGATGGCACAGTCGGTTATTGGAACTGTCTGAATGCCTCGGCTGCGGGACGCTTCGGAGAGGGTGCCGGGGGCGTTGTAGCCCCGGATTGGGGGTCTGGCCTAGCGCCTTT
>SKPY01000249.1 GCA_007119305.1 Nitriliruptorales bacterium | reverse complement strand
CTCGCCGACGCCGGTGCGACCGGCGCGTTCTCCAACCAGCCGATCGAGCTCCCCGAGCTGCGCAGCGTGCTCGCCCGGTCGCTGCGCCGGAAAGGTGTGCCTCAGCTGCTGCTGCGCCTCGGCTACGCCACCGCGGCGCCGCGGGCCGAGCCGCGCCGGTCGCTGGCGGAGGTGCTGACCATCGAGCCGTGATCACCGACGGTGGTGGTTCCGGCTCGTGCCGCCGTGGCATCCACACGCCGACAAGGGCATCCGCCAGCTCGCCCACTGCGGGCGGGTGCGGCGCCGTTCAGCGGCGCGCGTCCTGGAGCGCCCGCCACACGCGCTGGGGTGTGCACGGCATCGCCACGTCGTCGACCCCGAGGTGCCGCAGCGCGTCGACGACGGCGTTGACGACCGCCGGGGTCGCGCCGATGGCGCCGGCCTCCCCGACGCCTTTGACGCCCATGGGGTTGGCCGGGCTCGGCGTGACCGTGGCGTGCAGCTCGTAGGGCGGCAGGTCGGGCGCCGTCGGGGTGAGGTAGTCGATGAAGGTGCCCGACACGAGGTTGCCCGCCTCGTCGTAGTCCACGCTCTCGTACAGGGCCTGCGCGATGCCCTGTGCGAGGCCGCCGTGGCGCTGCCCGTCGAGCACGAGCGGGTTGATGACGGTGCCCACGTCGTCCACCGCGACGAAGCGCACCACCCGGACCGCCCCGGTGTCGGTGTCCACCTCGACGACGGCGACGTGCGTGCCGAAGGGGAACGTGAGGCCGTCCGGCTGGTAGCGGGTGGACGCCTCGAGCGCCGGCGGCATGCCGTCGGGGACGTTGCCCTTCCAGGCGGCCGCGGCGACCTCCGCGAGCGTGAGCGCCGCGTCCGGGGAGCCCCGGACCGCGAAGCCGCCCGCGGTGACCTCGATGTCGTCCGCGGCGGCCTCGAGCAGATGGGCGGCGACCCGCCGGGCCTGGGTGGCCACCTCGCCGGCTGCGACGCGCACCGCCTGGGCGCCCACCGGCATCGAGCGCGAGCCGTAGGTGCCGGAGCCCACGGGCACCAGCGCGGTGTCCGAGTGGATCACGTCGACGGCGCCGGGGGTCAGGCCGAGCGCGTCGGCGGCGATCTGCGCGAGGCTGGTCGCCGTGCCCTGCCCCTGCGGCGTCAGGCCGCTGAACACCCGCACCCGGCCGTCGCGCTCCACCCGCAGCCCGCCGGTCTCCCCGTTGCCGGGCCCGAACCCGCAGACCTCCACGTAGCTCGACAGGCCGATGCCGAGCAGCCGGGGCGCGCCCGCGTCGCGCCGCCGGGCCTGCTCCGCGCGCAGCGCCTCGTAGCCGACGGCTGCGAGCGCCACGTCCAGCGCAGCTGCGTAGTCGCCTGAGTCGTAGGCGTAGCCGCCGACGCTGGGGAACGGGAACTCGCCGGCGGCGGGGAAGTTGCGCCGGCGCAGCTCGGCAGGGTCCAGCCCGAGCGCGGCGGCGAGGTCGTCGAGCACGCGTTCGACACCGAACGTCGCCTCGGGCCGGCCAGCACCCCGGTAGGCATCCGTCGGCGTCGCGTTCGTGAACAGGCCGGTGCCATCGAACCGGTACGCCTGCCAGCGGTAGCAGCCCGGGAACATGCGCCGGCCCATGAGCGGCGTCGCCGCCGTGCCCGTCATGAGATACGCGCCGCAGTCCGCGGTCACCTGCACGCGCAGGCCGAGCAGCGTGCCGTCCGCGCGCGCCGCCGCCGCCGCGTCCTGCACCTGACCCCGGCCGTGGTTGGTGCTCTGGAACTCCTCGCTGCGCGTCCCGGCCCAGCGCACGGGGCGCTCGAGCCGCAGCGCGAGCGCGGCGCACAGCAGGTCCTCCGGGTAGGGGTTCAGCTTCGCGCCGAAGCCGCCGCCGACGTCGCGGGCGACCACGCGGACGGTCTGGGGGTCCACGCCGAGGATCCGCGCGACGTGGCCCCGCACCTCGTGGGGCACCTGGGTCGAGGTGTACAGGACGAGGCCGCCGGACGGATCGGGCACCGCGAGCGTCGTGCGGGGCTCGAGCGCACTGGGCGCGAGGCGCTGCTGGACGTAGCGCCGCTCGACGACCACGTCGGCCTGCGCGAACGCCGCCTCAACATCACCCAGCGGCTTGCCTTCGTAGCGGAACGCGACGTTGCCCTCGGCGCCGTCGTGCACGCGGACCGCACGCTGTTGTGCCTCCTCGACCGAGGCGACCGCGTCGAGCGGCTCGTAGTCGACGTCGATGAACTCGAGGGCGTCCGCGGCCGCGTAGCGGTCCGTCGCGACGACGACCGCCACGGGATCCCCGACGTGACGTACCTTGTCGACCGCGAGCGGCCAGTGCTCGGGCAGGTACGTGCCACGCGGCCCGCCCGCCGGCAACGGCCGCGCCCACGTGCCGGCGAGGTCCGCTGCGCTGAACGCGGCCACGACGCCGGGCTGGCCCAGCGCCGAGCTCGCGTCCACGTGCTCGATCCGTGCGTGGGCAAGCGGCGAGCGCAGCACCGCGAGGTGGAGCACGCCGGTGACCTGCAGGTTGTCGGTGAAGTGGCCCTGGCCGGTGACCAGCCGCGCATCCTCGATGCGCGGGGTCGCCCGGCCGACGTGCGGTCCTCGGTCCTGCGTGCCAGCCATCCGCTGCCTTTCGCGACGTGGGCGTCGCGGGCATCCTAGGCGGGCTGGCGCAGCTCCTCATCCGTGGCGGCGGCGCGCACCTCGTCCATGTCGAGCGCGCGGGCCTTCTCGATCAGCTCCTCGAGCGCTGCCTCCGGCAGGGCGCCCGGCTGGGCGTAGACGAGGACCCCCTCCCGGAACACCATCAGCGTCGGGATCGACATGATCCGGAAGGCGGCGGCGAGCTCCTGCTGCGCCTCGGTGTCCACCTTGGCGAACACGGCGTCAGGGGTGCGCTCGGCGACGCGCTCGTAGATCGGTCCGAACACCCGGCAGGGGCCACACCACGACGCCCAGAAGTCGATCAGGACGAGGTCGTTGCCTGCGATCGTGTCGGCGAAGGTCTCAGCGGTCAGCTCGACGGTTGACATCACGACTCCAGTTGCCGTCCGGGCGGGGCTCGGCTCCCCCGCGTATACCCATGGGGGTATCAACACCGCGGCGCGCGCGGGCATTCCCGGGGGCTCCGTCGGCTGCGCGGCCCGGCCCCAAAGGAGCACACTGCGGTGCATGCACGTCGTCGAGCGCTGCGCCACCCCGCACGGGGAGTTCGTGCTCCGCGAGCACGACGGGGACTTCGAGATCATCGCCGGCGGGGTCTTCCTCATGGCGACCTACGCCGGCGGAGCCAGCGAGCGCCGGCTCGTGCACGCCGCGCTGGCCGGCGTGCGCCGGCCGGCGTCGGTGCTGCTCGGCGGGCTGGGGCTCGGCTACTCGCTTGCCGCGGCTGTCGCCGCCCCCGGGGTGGCACGCATCGTCGTCGTCGAGCTCGCCGCGCCGGTGCTGCGCTGGCAGCGGGAGCATCTCGGCCGGCTGACCGGCGACGCCTGGCGCGACCCGCGGGTCGAGCTGGTCTGCGCCGATCTCACCCGCTGGCTCGAGCACGCCGGGGAGCGCTTCGACGCCGTGTGCCTCGACGTCGACAACGGGCCGGACTGGACGCTCCTGCCGGCCAACGCGTGGCTGTACGGCCGTGCAGGGCTTCAGGCCCTGCGCAGGACGCTTGCGCCCGGCGGGCGGCTCGCCGTGTGGAGCGCCCATGCCGCGCCGGCGTTCCAGGCCCGCCTCGAGCAGCACTTCGCGCAGGTCGAGGTGCACGCGATCGCGGTCGAGCGCGGCGAGCCCGATCGGGTCTACCTCGCCCGGCGCCCAGAGCACGTGTGATGATGGCGCCCAGGACGTCCAGGGGAGAACGTGTCCACGAGAACGCACCGCCGCCGGTCGCCGGCAGCCGAGCCCATGTCCGGGCTGCAGCGGGTGGGACTCGTCCTCGCCCCGGTGGCGTTCGCGCTCCCGCTCGTCGTCGACGTCCCGGGCCTGGACGCGCCCGGCGAGCGGATGCTCGCGATCTTCCTGCTGGCGATCGTGCTGTGGGTGAGCGAGGCGATCCCGCTGTTCGCGACCGCCGCGGTGATCATCGGGGCGGAGATCGCCCTCGTCAGCGATCAGGCGCTGCTGGCCCTGCCCGCGGCCTACGACCCGCCGGCCTTCGCGACGTTCTACGAGGCGCTGGCGCACCCGGTGCTCATCCTCTTCCTCGGCGGGTTCTTCCTCGCCGACGGGGCAGCCAAGTTCGCGCTCGACCGCAACCTCGCCGCGGTGCTGCTCCGGCCGTTCGGGTCGTCGCCCCGGGCGATCATGCTCGGCATGATGACGATCACCGCGGTGCTGTCGATGTTCATGAGCAACACCGCGACGACGGCGACGATGATGGCCGTCGTCCTGCCGCTCGTGGCGACGCTCGAACCCGGTGACCGGCTGCGCACCGGGCTCGTCCTGTCGATCCCGGTGGCCGCGAACGTCGGGGGCCTCGGAACCCCGGTCGGGTCGCCACCCAACGCGATCGCGCTCGGCGGGCTGGTCGACGCGGGCGTGCCGATCACCTTCGTGCAGTGGATGGCGATGACCGTGCCGTTCATGCTCGTGGTGCTCATCGGAGCGTGGCTGCTGCTCGGCCGCCTGTTCCCGTCCTCCGGGCGAGACCTCGCACTCGACCTGACCCCGAAGTTCGAGCGCTCACGACCGGCCGTCGTCTTCTACGCCACGTTCGTCGTCACGGTCCTGCTGTGGCTCACCGAGCCCCTGCACGGGGTGCCGGCCACCATCGTGGGGTTCGTGCCGGTCATCGTGCTGCTCGCCACCCGCGTGTTCGGGGCGGACGACCTGCGCGGCGTGCGCTGGGACGTGCTGTGGCTCGTCGCGGGCGGGATCGCCCTCGCATCGGGGGTGGCCGCGACCGGGCTCGACGAGTGGCTCCTCGGCCTCGTCGACTGGCAGGAGCTGCCCACCGCGGCGCTGCTCGTCGTGCTCGCCGCCACCGGGCTGGTGCTCAGCACGGTCATCTCGAACAGCGCCACGGCCAACCTGCTGGTCCCCCTCGGGATCGCGCTGGCAGCGAGCCCCGCGGTCGCCGCAGCTCCCCTCGCCGTCGGCGTGCTGATCGCGGTGGGCTGCTCGCTCGCGATGAGCCTGCCGGTCTCCACGCCGCCCAACGCGATCGCCTACTCGACCGGCTGGGTGCAGACGCGCGACCTCGCGCTCACCGGCGTGATCGTCGGCACGGCCGGCGTCGTGCTGTTCGTGCTCGCCGGACCGTGGCTGTGGTCCCTGGTGGGGTTGCTGCCATGAGCGTCGGCGCACACGACGGCGGGCCGCTCATCGATCTGGCGGCAAGCGACCGGGGCCTCGAGGAGGCGCTGATCGAGCGGCTCGACAGCGTGCTCGGCGACGCACCCCGCGAGGTGATCCCGGCGGGCACCGTGTTCCTGCGGGAAGGGGCACGCACGGACCGCATCTGGGTCGTCGAGGAGGGGCGCGTCGAGCTCTACCGCGACAGCCCGTCCGGCCAGGTGCTCGTCCACGCCGGGACGACCGGGCGGATCGTCGGTCTCGGCTTCGTGGCGGCCCGCCAGCGCGCCTTCTTCACCTGCCGCGCGGCCACGGACGTGCAGACGATCCCCCTGAGCTACGACACGCTCGACGAGGCGCTGCGCACCGACGTCACGCTGTCGCGCCTGTTCACCAACGTGCTGCTGCGCTCCCTCGCACGCCGCCATCGCCGCGCGGTCGAGCTGCAGCTCGAGAACGAGGCGCTCAGCCAGACGCTGCGCTCCGAGCGCGACGAGCTCGCTCGGGCGCTCGCACGCCTCGAGCACGCCCAGGCCCGGCTCGTGCAGTCCGAGAAGATGGCGACCCTCGGCGAGCTGGCCGCCGGGATCGCCCACGAGCTGAACAACCCCGCCGCCGCGATCGGGCGGGCGGCAGACCACATCGTCGAGGACGTGACCGCCCTCGCGGCCCACCTGCCCAGCGGCGCGTGGCTGCGCGAGGCGCTCGAGACCGCGCTGGACGCCGCGCCCGAGTCCACCGCCGAGCAGCGCGCCCGCCGTCGCGACCTGGCG
>SKPY01000097.1 GCA_007119305.1 Nitriliruptorales bacterium | reverse complement strand
TGACCGGCGAGGACGTCACCGAGTGCCTCGGCGGCGCGCAGGAGATCGCCGACCTCGACCTCGGCTACCGCTACGAGACGGCCTGCGACCCGCGGCTGAACAACCAGCAGGCCCTCGAGCTTGCCTTCCTCGTCGCGGAGATGCTCCGCGACTAGCTGGCACACGCGGGCGGTCCCAGATCCGCCCCGAGAAAGGTGCATCCGAACCTCGCCCTGCGTCGGAAGAGGGAGTGGCACAACCCCACCGACGAAAGGGAACCTCGATGCGCCTACGTCTTGCAGTGTCCGTCCTGCTCGTCCTGCTCGTCTCGCTCGTGGCGGTCGCCTCCGCCACGGCCTCCGGCGACGACGCGGACGTCTACGTCGTCCACGGAGTCCCGGGAGTCCCGGTCGACGTGTACGTCGACGGCGAGCCCGTCGCCGCGCTGGCGGACTTCCAGCCCGCGGAAGTGCGTGGTCCGCTCGCCCTGCCCGCCGGCTCGTACACCATCGATCTGCGCGCAGCCGGAGCCCCTGCTGACGCCGAGCCCGCCCTGACCGGCGCGGTCGACATCCCCGCTCACGAGACCGTGTCGCTCGTCGCCCACTACGACGACGCCGGCGCGTTGACCCTCTCGGCGTTCGTCGAGGACACGAGCGTCCTGGCGCCCGGCACTGGCCGGCTGACGGTCCGGCACGCCGCCGACGCCCCCGAGGTCGACATCCGCGCCGCAGGCAGCCCGATCTTCACAGGCGTCCCCAACGGCGCGCAGGGCACGATCGACCTGCCCGCAGACACCTACGAGGCCGATGTGGTGGCGGCTGGCACGGACACGGTGGTGCTCGGGCCGGCCGACCTCGACGTACGCGAGGGCGCCCTGCTCGTGGTCTACGCGATCGGCCAGCTGGACGAGGACACCCTCGGGCTCGCAGTGCAGACCATCGACGACCTGGCGGTGCGCGCCACCGACCGGATCGCGGGCGAGACCCGCATCGAGACGGCCGTGGAGATCTCCAAGCGCGCCTACCCCGACGGGGCACCCGCCGTCTACCTGTCGCGCGCGAACGTCTTCGCCGACGCCCTCGCCGCGAAGTCGCTCACGGACGGACCGGTCCTGCTCGTGCCGAGCTGCAGCGGCGTACCGCCTGTCGTGCAGGCGGAGATCGAACGGCTCAACCCCGAACGGGTCGTGGCGCTCGGGGGCCAGCTCGCGGTCTGCGACGCCACCCTCGCCGAGGCGGCGGACTTCTAGCCCGCTGCGACGGTGCCCGGCGGAAGCTCCGCCGGGCACCGCTCACTGCACGGCGTGACGCAGGGCCTCGATGTCGTCAGCGCCCAGCACGACCCGCGTGGCCGTGGCGAGGTAGAAGACCTGCAGGTTCACGCCGGCATCCGCGACGCGGCGGGCGAGCCTCCCGAGCTCGCCGGGACGGTCCTCGAGGTCGAGCACCACGACCTCCTGGGCGTCCCGGACCTCGAAGTCCGCATCCCGCAGCGCCTGCGCGGCCGCCTCGGGGTCCTCCACGAGGGCGTGCATGATCCCCTGCCCACCGACGACGAGCGCGAACCCGCCCTCGATGTTGACGTCCGCGCTCCCCAGGGCCTCGCCTACCGCCGCCACCTTGCCGGGCCGGTCGTCCAGGTAGATCGTCAGGTCAGTCGGCATCGCCATCCCCTGTCACTCGGTGTGGCTTCATCGAACGCCGTGCGACGGCCCGTGTCAATCGGTGTCGGCGCACCACCGCAGGAGCACGTCGAGCAGCATGGCGAACCCCGCCTTGAACCCGTCCACCGGGATCCGCTCGTCGTCGGCGTGGAACAGCTCCGCGAACGGCGGGTCCCGTTGCGGGTCCAGCACCACGGGGCTGAACCCGTAGCAGGTCGTGCCCAGCGTCGACCAGCGACTCGCGTCCGTGAAGCCGGGGATGACGCTGGGGACCGCGACCGCGTGGCCGCGCTCGTTGCCGGGATCGTGCTCGGTCACGACGGCCGACAGCACCCCGAACAGGCGGGTGTCCACGGGAGACTCGGTCGGCGGGTGCGTGCGCACCACCTCGAGCTCGATCGCGTCGCCGGCGAGGTCGCGGAGTTCGGCCACAAGCTCCTCGGCGCTGGACCCCACGGCGATGCGACCGTCGAGCTCGGCCTCGGCCACTCCCGGGATCACGTTGGTCTTGGCGCCGGCACGCAGCACCGTGGGCGTTGCGGTGTTGCGCAGGACCGCATTGAACGTCCGGCGCGTGGACGGGTCCGGGAGGAGGCGTTCCACAACCGGGCTGGCGAGCGGCTGGAGCAGCAGCGGCAGCACGTGCCGTGCCGCGCCCGTCTGCGTGGCGGCGATCTCCCGCAAGAAGCGTGTCACGCTCTCGGAGGGGTGTTGCGGCAAGGAGGTCCGCCCGAGCCGGTCGAGGAAGGTGGCCAGCCGGAGCACGGCGTTGTCCTCGCGCGGTATCGAGCCGTGCCCGCTCGGGCCGGTGGCGCGGGCGCGCAGCCAGCAGATGCCCTTCTCGGCCACCTGGACCGGGTAGACGCGGCGGCCACCGATGTCGAGGGTGAACGCGCCCACCTCACCGAGCGCGTACTCGGCGCACACGCGGTCCGGATGCTCGTCGACGAGCCAGCCACTGCCGAGGTCGCAGCCGGCTTCCTCGTCGGCGACGCCGGCGAACACCACGTCGCGGCGCAGGCGGATGCCATGCCGTGCCAGCAGGCGCATAGCGGTCACGGCCATCGCAGCCATGTGCTTCATGTCGATCGCGCCGCGCCCCCACAGGTAGCCGCCGTCGAGCTCCGCGGCGAACGGCGGGTGGGTCCAGCGGTCCGCAGCGGCGGGGACGACGTCGAGGTGTGCGTTCAGCAGCAAGGGCCCGTCGTCCCCACCGGCGAGCCGCGCGACCACGTTGCCGCGGCCCGGCGCGGACTCGAGCACCTGCGGGTCGATGCCGCCGGCGCTGAGGGCCTCGGCGACGA
This sequence comes from Nitriliruptorales bacterium, assembly GCA_007119305.1. Lineage (GTDB taxonomy): Bacteria > Actinomycetota > Nitriliruptoria > Euzebyales > Egibacteraceae > SKPY01. Next base: position 3,102 of record SKPY01000097.1, on the reverse strand, counting down.
ACCGGGCGCACTCGAGCTCCTCGCCGGGCGGGTTGCTCGTGTCGAAGCGGATCAGGTCGCGCAGCAGGCCAAGGGCCTCGTCGGCGGCTCCCTCTGCATCAAGCTGCGCAAGCAGCGAGTGGATGGCCACTCCTTTGCGTTCGCGGTGCTCTGACCGCTGTCGATGCTACCTGGCAGCCTCGCACCGACGGGAACGCACCGCGCGAGCGGTGGTGTCACGAGCAGACGTTCGTCAGCGGAAACTCACCTCGTGGAGAGACAGCTGACGACTGCTGCAACCGACCTGCCGTGAGGTGCCGCGCAGCTCCGGTCCGCGCTGGCCCAAGGCCGAAACCGGCCCGCGCCGGCATCGGGCGCAGCACCCAGGTGAAGGTGACGACCCCTTCTGCCTGCCAGGGGTCGAAGTCGTAGATCAGGACCCCCCCCCGCGACAGGGCGGCGACGTGCGCCCGCTCGATTCCGAGATGGTCCATCAGGGCGCAGCAGTCTGCCGCGTGCTCGGCGATCGTGAGCGGGACGCCCGTGTCGGAGCTGTTGCCGTACCGTGGACTGACCATCCTCGCGCTCGGGCGCCGCCTCGTGCGGACGCCGCCACTGCGAGGGTCCTGACGGTCGAGTCGTCCGCCAAGGTCAGCAATCACTCTGTCAGCCTTGCACGGCGGGAGGCACGACAAGCCCGCCACGCATGCGGCCGCGGTGCCCCATGCTCACCTCTCTCGGTCACACGCACGGCAGCCCGGTCGGCCCTGCCGGAGACGCCTCAGGCGCCCATGACCCTCGCCCGGACCGCGACTGTCCGCCGTGTGAGACCTGGAGGCGTCTCCGTCTGGTTCTGTGTGGTGGCGACCTGGTCAGGGCGCGCAGGCGGCGGCGCGCTCGACCAGGAGGTCGCGTTCGCGCGCGTTGTGCGTGAGTGAAGCGGCGCGTTCGTACTCCGCGCGGGCCTCCTCGCGCCGTCCCAGTCGCTCCAGCAGGTCGCCGCGCAGCACCCTGGGCAGCAGCGCGCGATAGCCGGCTCGGCGGCCAGCGCGTCGACGATCTCCAGGCCGGTCTCGGGGCCGAACGCGAACGCCAGCGCGACCGCCCGGTTCAGCTGGACCACGGGCGAGGGCGCGACCTGGGCGAGCGCGTCGTAGAGGGCCGCGATGCGCTCCCAGGGGGTCTCCGAAGGTGTGCGCGCCGTCGCGTGGCAGGCGGCGATCGCGGCCTGCAGCCCGTAGGGGCCGAGCGAGCCGCCGAGCGCCTCCGTCCGCGCCAGCGCCGTCAGGCCCCGGCGGATGAGCAGATGGTCCCACCGCGCGCGGTTCTGGTCGTGCAGCAAGACCGCCCGCCCCGCGGCATCGACCCGGGCGCGCAGCCGTGAGGCCTGGAACTCCATGAGCGCCACCAGCCCGTGCACCTCGGGCTCGTCCTGAAGCAGCTCGGCGAGCCGATCAGCTCCTTCGTCTCGGTGAACGGCCCGTCGACCACCGTCGACTCGCCGCCCGAGAACGTGACCCGCACGCCCCTGAACGACGGGTGCAGCCCCTCGCCGGCGAGCAGCCGAGCGTGTGCCGACGGCAAGGGGACCTGAAGACCCCCACAGACCGCGGTCACCCGGGCTACCGAGGTGCTTCAACCGCTGCACGGTGGCGGAGCCGATCGCGCCGGTCGCCCCGTTGACCAGCACGTCTTGACCGCCCCGGATCTGCGCTGCCCGGATCAACGACCAGGGCGTAGCGGGAACCTTCGGTGCGTTCGCACCCGGCCGCGGCGCCTTGTAGACGGATCAGTCTACAACGGGTACCCTCGTCGTATGAGCGACACCACCACTGTGCGGATCGATCGCAGCACCCACGAGGAACTCCGTCGTCTCGCCAACGAGCGTCACATCACCGTTGCGGAAGCCGTCGCTCGCGGTGTGCGGCTGCTGCGGCAAGAGCAGATGGGCCAGCAGCTCGCCGCGCCGCTGACCGACGGCGAGCGCGACTGGCTGGATGCAGACCTCGGGTGATGTCGTCGAGGTCGACCTCGGCGTTCCGGCGGGCTCCGAAGCCGGCCTGCGTAGGCCCGCGGTGGTGGTCACCGCTGATCGGGTCTTGGCGCAAGGGCCCAGCGTTGTGCAGGTCGTGCCCCTGACGAGCACTATGCGCGGCTACGCGACTGAAGTCACCGTGCCCGCGGATCCCGCGAACGGGCTCGAGGTCGATGCGGCCGCGCAGTGCCAGCACATCCGGGCCGTTGCCGCCCAGCGGATCGAACGAACCCTTGGAAACGTCGGACCGGTGATCCTCGCGCAAGTCCGCGGCACGCTCTCCACGCTGCTCGACCTGTGACGCCAGAGATCAAGGCCGGGAGCGCCGAATGGTGAACGCGGCCCAATCCACTCGCGCGTGCCTCGCGGACGCGGTCCAAGCCGGGTTCTATGACGCAGGCGCTCGGCGGCAGCAGCGCTGGGGGACCGCGGCTGCCGCGGCTGCGCTGGTCGCCGCGATCGCCGCCGGGCGGCTCGATGCGGTCGGTGGGCGCCTGGTCGGCGCGTGGGAGCAGCTGGACGGCCAGGAGCCCCACGGGGACACCAGGACCCTGCGAGTGCAGGCCCCCTGACTTCGCCTTGTGTCCCCCCGATCATCGAGAACAGGCGTTCCTGGCTCGGCCCCGGTGCCAGGCACGATCCCCGTGTTTCCGCGGAAACGCGGGGATCGGTTGCCACACCCCCATGCGACGATTCGGGGATAGCGGACTCGAACATGGAGGTGCGTCATGGCGATGTCGTTTCGTGGGCGGCGAGCGGTGGTCGATGGGGTGAACGGCCTGGTTGGCACTGCTGAGGCGGCGAGGCTGGGCGAGGTGGCGTTGGAGCTGCGACGGCAGGCGGCGGATCTCCCCGCGGCGGAGTACCGGTGGCTCGTGCTGCTCGAGGAGTTCGAGGAGTTCGACCGCGGCGGTGGGTGGGGGCTCGAGGGGGCCAGGAGCTGTGGAGTGGCTCGGATGGGCATGCGGGATGGCCACGGCGCACAACGAGGAGCTCCTCGTCAGCTATGCCGAACATGCGACAGCCTCGCAGCTTGAAGATGTCGTCCGTGGCTTCCGCCGGACGCGCCAGGCGGAGGAAGACGAAGG
>SKPY01000186.1 GCA_007119305.1 Nitriliruptorales bacterium | reverse complement strand
GCGATCGCCTACGAGGCCCTGCAGGTCCCCACCACCCACGACGGCATCGAGGTGGTGACCCCCGCCTTCGTCGAGTGTGCGCACGAGCAGGGCATCGCGGTGCACGTGTGGACCATCGATGACCCCGGGGAGATGCACCGCCTGCTGGATCTCGGGGTGGACGGGATCATGACCGACCGCCCATCGGTCCTGGCCGCGGTGTACCGCGAGCGCGCCGATGGGTGAGGTGCGTCAGCAGGCGGTCTTGGACCTAGGACCGGTGGTGCTGCAGGGTCACGACCAGGGTGCGGACGGGCGCGACGAGCGCACCGACGCGGTGGGTGCCGAGACGCTCGAGCCACGGGGCGTGGCGGGGCAGCGGCCACGCGTCTGCGTGCAGGTGCGGGGGCAGCACCTGGAGGAACAGCCCGAGCTCCTTGGCGAGCGCGCGCAGCCGGCGTGGTGAGATGTTCTGGGTGCGCATCCCCCGCAGGCGGTCGTAGCGGAAGCGGCGGTCGTCGGACAGCCACGGAATACGCGTCAACGCCCCGAACACCGCGTCGGCGACGCCGACGGGCAGCCAGGGCGGCCCCGTGATGCCGAGGTGCTGTTCGACGGGCCACAGGCGGTTGGGCGTCACGAGCAGGATCAGCCCGTCCGGTGCGAGCACGCGCTGCAGCTCATGCAGGTACGCGCGCGGGTCCGGGGTGTGCTCGATCACGTCCATGGACTCGATGATGTCAAACGCACCGGCGTCGAACGGCAGGCGGGCGCCGTCGTAGCGCAGGACGGCCGCGTCGGGGAGCCCCGCCACGCGCAGCCGGCCGAAGTGGACGTACTCGTCGTCGACCTCGACCCCCACCACCGGGGACGCGCCGGCGTCCCGGTAGGCCAGCAGCGATCCGGCGTAGCCGCACCCGCTGGACAGGAAGCGTGCCCCGGCGACCGGACGGTAGCGCGCAACGACATCGGCCCAGACCCGGAAGCGCTCCACGGACAGGAACGTGTGCAGCATCTGGTCGTAGTTGAACTGGCTGCGGACCGGTTCGAGATGGGCGCGGACCGCCTCTTCGAACGCTGGGGGGTTGGGCGTCTCCGGCATCCCGCCAGGCTAGGGTCCGCCAGCTGCCCGCGGCCACCCGGGACCGAGTTCCTGCGACGACGGGTGGACGCGTACCCTGGGGCGCGAGCCGCTGACGTCAGGAGTGAGCCATGCGCGAAGCTGTGATCGTCGATGCCGTCCGCACCCCGGTCGGCAAACGGGACGGCCGGCTCGCTGGTGTGCATCCCGTGGACCTGCTGGCGGACACGTTGAACGGGCTCGTCGAACGCGCAGGGGTCGACCCGGAGCGTGTCGACGATGTGATCGCCGGCTGTGTCGACCAGGTCGGTGAGCAGGCAGCGAACGTGGCGCGCAACGCCTGGCTGGCCGCCGGTCTGCCCGAGACGGTCCCTGCGACGACCATCGACCGGCAGTGTGGCTCCAGCCAGCAGGCTGCGCACTTCGCAGCGCAAGGGGTGATCGCCGGGGCCTACGACATCGCGGTCGCCTGCGGCGTCGAGTCCATGACGCGCGTGCCGATGCTGTCCAACATGGCGGGCAAGAACCCCTTCGGGGACCGGCTGCTGGCCCGCTACGACGGCAAGCTCGTGCCGCAGGGCATCTCCGCGGAGCTCATCGCCCGCGACTGGGAGCTCACCCGGGCGGAGGTCGACGCCATCGCGGTCGCCTCACACCGGCGCGCGGCTGAGGCCGCTGCGAGCGGCGCGTTCGCCGCCGAGATCCTGCCGGTGAAGGTCACCCTCGACGACGGCACCGTCGAGGAGCTCGCCGCCGACGAGGGCATCCGTCCCGACTCGTCGCTCGAGGCGCTCGCCGGTCTCAAGCCCGCGTTCGCCGACCCGGGGTTCGAGTCGCTGTTCGGGGAGCTGCCCTGGGTGGTCACCGCCGGCAACGCCTCCCAGATCTCCGACGGCGCAGCCGCGGTGCTCGTGATGAGCCGGGCAGCCGCCGACGAGCTCGGGCTGACCCCCCGCTGGCGGTTCCACACCTTCGCGCTGGCCGGCACGGACCCGGTCACGATGCTGACTGGCCCCATCCCGGCGACCCGCAGGGCGCTGGAGCGGTCGGGCCTCGCCGTCTCCGACATCGACCACTTCGAGATCAACGAGGCCTTCGCTACGGTCGTGGCCGCCTGGCAGCGTGAGCTCGGCGCGGACTGGGAGGCCGTCAACCCCCGCGGCGGCGCGATCGCGCTCGGCCACCCCCTCGGCGCGTCGGGCGCCCGCCTCATGACCACCATGCTGCACGCCCTGGAGCAGACCGGAGGGCGCTTCGGGCTCCAGGCCATGTGCGAGGGCGGCGGGCTCGCGAACGCGACGATCATCGAGCGCCTCGGCTGACCAGGCCACCCCCGGCGCGCGCGGCGCAGCGGCGTACCATTGCGGCATGTTGCGTGGGTCCGTCGTCGCCGGGCTGGTGGTCGTCGCCGTCGTGGTCGTGGCGGTCACGGACGTGCCTGCCCCCTACGTGCTCGGTCCGCTCGTCGGGCTCGCCATCGCGCGCATCGGGCTGGCGACGTTCCTGTCGCTGCGGGCAGGCGGCGCGCACATCCCTGAGGGCGATCCCGAGCCGATCGATCTCCGCGCCGAGCGCGTCACCTACTGGTGCGAGGGGTGCGGTGCGGAGGTGCTCCTGCTCGTCCGCGGGACTGACATGCCCCCCCGCCACTGCGGCGAGCGCATGGTCGAGCGTCATGAGGTCGCCCGCACCCCGTCGAACTGACGATCACCCTCGACTCAACGTCGAGGCTTTGCCCACAGGTGTTGACGGTGCTGTGGGGAAATCACAGCAGAGTGCTTCAGCTGCTGGGCGGTTGTCCCCACCTGGGGACGAACGTGTGCAGAACCACAGTCGTGGAACTACCGCCACTGGCTGAGGGCGACGAGGCCCCCCGCCATGAGCACGAAGCCCACGATGATGCCGACGTTCGCGTACGGCGGCGAGAAGACGTAGGCGCCGATGACGAGCAGGACGCCGGCCAGGATGAGGCCGACGCCCGCGACCGGCACCCACTTCGGGCTCGGCTTCGGCTTCGCGGGCTTCGGGGGCCGGTAGTTCGAGCGCTTGGAGCGGGACTTCGGCACGCGCGACACCTCGCTGATGTGCGGTTGCGATACTGGGAGGGACGCCGACCGCAGCCGCGGCGGCTGTCCGATGCCACGATGGTACCGTGTCGGGTTCAGTTTCGACTCCCTGCGAGCACGGAGCGTGCAGTGGCCGAAGCAAGCGGTGCGGCGGAGCGCGGGGCGGAGCGCGGGGATTCCTCCGGCGCGCGTCCGGTGGGCATCGGCACGACGCTCGCCTTCGCCGGGTCCCTCGTCCTGCTCGCGGTGCTGCTGACCACCTCCGCGCAGTCGCCGCCGCCGGCGGACGCCCGCATCGGGCAGCGCGTCGAGCTCGTGGAGCTCATCCAGGCGGAGGAGGCCAGGGCGGCTGCCCTCCAGAGGCAGGTCGAGGAGCTCGCCGCCGACCTCGCAGCCCTCGAGGATGACATCACCGCCGAGACGGCGGAGACCGCGGCCATGCGCGAGCAGCTGGAGGAGCTGGCCGTGCCCGCCGGGCTCACCCCGGTGCGGGGCCCGGGCATCAGCGTGATCCTGCGCGACGCGTCGATGTCCGTCCCGGCCGACGGGGACCCGAACGACTACGTGATCCACGAAGAGGACCTTCAGGCGGTGATCAACGCGCTGTGGGCCAGCGGCGCCGAAGCAGTCGCTGTGAACGGCCACCGGATCGTCGCCACGACCGCGATCCGCTGCGTCGGCAACGTGCTGCTTCTGCACGGCAACACCTACTCGCCCCCGTATGAGATCGTCGCCATCGGCGACGACGCGGAGCTCGTCGCAGGGTTGCAGCGCGACGAGGCCGTCCAGCGGTTCGCCCGGGCCGTGCGCGACTACAAGCTCGGCTTCGACGTGGAGCGCGCGGACGAGGCCCTCACCCTGCCGGCCTACGAGGGCAGCCTGGCCACACAGGTCGCCACGCCGTCGGAGCCTGCGCGCGGATGACGACCACCGCCCCGACCTCGACCTCCCGGCCCACGCCGCCGCGGCCCGCGCGGGGCGCCCGGCTGCTGCAAGCGGTCGGCTGGACCCTGATCGGCGCCGGCGTCGTGGTGCTGCTCTACCTGGTGTACTCGCTGTTCTTCACGAACCTCGAGACGAACGCGGCCCAGGCGGAGATGCTGGTCGAGTTCGAGGAGCTCATCGCCGCCGGACCCCAGCAGCCGAGCGCGACCGGCGCCCAAGACGCACCGCAGCAGCCGAGCGCGACCGGCGCCGAAGACGGCGAGGAGCCGCTCGAGGACCACTCCTCACCAGAGGCGGACGACGCCGAGCTGGTGCCCGAGGCCGATGCGGCGCCCACCCGCGAGCCCCCCGAGCTCGGGGCGGCGGTGGCCATGGTCGAGTTCGTCCGCCCGGGCTCGGACGAACGCCCGGTGCGCGACGACCCCCTCCTGGTGATCTCGGGTGTGTCACGCGAGCAACTCAAGCGCGGCCCCGGCCACTACCCGAACTCCGCGGAGCCCGGCGCGGACGGCAACTTCGCCGTGGCCGGGCACCGCACCACGTACGGGGCGCCGTTCTTTGACCTCGACGAGCTCGAGCCCGACGACGAGGTGCACGTCACCGACTGGTCGGGGCAGCGCCACGTCTACCGTGTGCTCGAGCAGCGCATCGTCACCCCCGGCGACAACTGGGTCCTCGCACCCGACCCCCTCGAACGCGACGCCGCCCTGCTCACGCTCACCACCTGCCACCCGCGCTTCTCCGCCCGCCAGCGCCTGATCGTCTTCGCGGAGCTGGTCCCATGAGCCGGCCTGTGAGAGTCGGCCTGCTCGTCGTCGTCGCCATCGGCGTGGTGGTGCTCCTGTTCACGGTGGTCTTCCCGTGGGTCGACACGCTGATCGCCGACCCCACCCTGGGGCGGGGAGCAGCGGACTAGTGGCCCGCTCCCGCCGCCAGGTGTCCGGAGCGCCCGAGACGTCTGGCGGTGCGGGCACGGGCCCCCGGGAGCAGAGCACCCGGACGAACACCACCGATGAGATCGCCCGCCGGGCAGAGCAGTGGGCGGACGGCAGGGCCGCGCGGGTCGGCGGCACCAACCCGTGGACGCTCGTCGTGCGGACCGTCCGCGCCAGCGCCCAGGACCGGATCACCGGCCTCGCTGCGGAGATGTCCTTCTTCGCCCTGCTGTCGCTCGTGCCCGCAGTCGTGGCGGTGGGGGCCGGGCTCGGCTGGTTGGAGCTCGTGCTCGGCCCCCAGCCCGTCGCCGACGGACGCGACGCGGTGCTCAGGGCGCTCGGGACGGTGTTCAGCCCGCAGGCCACCGAGGAGGTCATGCACCCGCTCGTGGAGGGGTTGCTCGAGCAGCAGCGTGGCGGCGTGGCGTTCTCGAGCATCCTGATCGCGCTGTGGCTCGCAAGCCGTGTCTTCACCGCCACGATCCGCGCGCTCGACACCGCGTACAACGTGGAAGAACGACGTACCCTCCTCGAGCAGCGCGCGCTCGCGATGCTGTTCGCGATCGGCGCGGTCCTGGTCGTGCCGGTCGTGCTCGTCCTCGTGGTGGTGGGGCCCCTGCTGGGCAGCGGACAGGAGCTCGCTGACAACCTCGGGCTCGGGGAGGCGTTCGCCATCGCCTGGAGCATCGGTCGCTGGCCGGTCGTCTTCGTCCTGCTCACCGCCGGGTTCGCGGCCATCTACCGCTTCGGTCCCAACGTCGACAATCGCTGGCGGGACTCCATCCCCGGCGCGATCGTCGGGGTCGTCTTGTGGCTGCTCGTGTCCGCGGGGTTCCGGGCGTACCTGAGCACTGTTGGGGACCCCACAGCCCGCTTCGGCGCGGGCGAGGAGGCCGCAGCGCTGCTCGCCGCGGTCGGCGCGGTGGTCGCCGCGGTGCTGTGGACCTTCCTGTCAGGGCTCGCGGTGCTCGTCGGGGGCGAGTTCAACGCCGAGCTCGCAGCGGAACGCCGCGCCCGGGCCCAGCCGGGCCCGCGGCGGGGCGGCAGGCGGCGCCGCCG